>NZ_JBFAJA010000002.1:50224-262239 GCF_040654975.1 Dactylosporangium sp. NPDC050588
ACGCGGGGCCAGACACCACGACGCGGGGCCAGACACCACGACGCGGGGCCAGACACCACGACGCGGGGCCAGACACCACGACGCGGGGCCAGACACCACGACGCGGGGCCAGACAGCGCGACGGTGGGCTGAGCTGACAGCACGGCGCGGGGCGGGACAGCACGAAGGTGGGCAGAGCCGGACAGCTCGGATATGTCCGCTGCGCGAACATATCCGAAATTTCGGTTATGTTCGCAAAGGTGAGCGAGGCCGGCACCACCGCCGAGGCCGGCCGCGATCAGTCCGGCAGCGCGTCCATCGCCCGGTAGATGCGCACGTCGGAGACCGGGTAGGCGGTGCCGAGCGCCTGCGCGAACAGGCCCACCCGTAACTCCTCGATCATCCAGCGGATCTCCCGCAGCTCGGGACTCATGGTCATGCTGGACACCAGCTGGTCGTACTCCCGCTGGACCTCCTGCACGGTCAGCATCCGGTCGCGGTCGCGGGCGGTGTCGGTCGGCACCTTCTCCAGGCGCCGTTCGATGCCGCGCAGGTACCGTTCGAGGTCCGGCAACCGCTGCCATCCGGTGTCGGTGACGAAACCGCGGTACACCAGCCGCCCCAGCTGCCCGCGCATGTCGGTGAGCGCGGGAAGCAGCAGCGGGTTCTTGGTGCGGGCGAGGCGCTGCTCGACGTCATAGGACGCGGCGAGGATCCGCTGCACGTTGCCGACGACGTCGAGGGTCAGGTCGACCAGGTCGGCCCGGACCTTGTCGCGCAGCTTCGCGAACGCCTCGCCGTCCCACACGGGCCCGCCGGCGTCGGTCATGAGCTGGTCGACGGCGCACGACGCGCAGTCGTCGAGCAGGTCGACGGCGTTGCGGTGCGGGTTGCGGCTCAGCGCGAGCTTCGCCTCGTTGGACAGGCGGCCCTGCACGAACTTCGCCGCCGGCGGCAGCGTGAGCAGCAGCAGGCGGCGGGTGCCGGCCCACATCTCGTGCCGCTGCCGGGCCGGCAGGTCGAACGCCTTGACCGCCACCGACGTGCCCTCGTCGACGATCGCCGGGTAGACGGTGAGGGTGTGCCCGGCGACGGTCCGCGACAGGCTGCGCGGCAGCGTGCCGAAGTCCCAGCTGGTACTGCCGCTACGGGTGACGTCCGTCGCGGCCTCGGCCACAGTCTCCTGCACCTTCGGCGCCAGCCGGTCCCGCAGCTGCGGGAGGCTCTTGCTCTCGGCGAGCACGGCGCCGCCGTCGTCGACGACCCGGAACGTCATTTTCAGATGCTCCGGCACCTTCGTCAGGTCCCAGGCGTCGCGTGGCACGGTCACGCCGGTCATCCGGCGCAGCTCCCGCTCCAGGGCGTCCAGGAGGTGCCCGTCGCGGACCGGCAACTCAAGAAGCGCGTCGCGGGCCGTGTCGGGCGCCGGGACGAAGTTGCGCCGCAGCGCCTTCGGCAGCGACTTGATGAGCGCCGTCGCGAGGTCCTCGCGCAGGCCGGGCACCTGCCAACTGAAGTCCGCGTCCCGGACCCGGCCGAGCAGCGGCAGTCCGATGTGGACGGTGACGCCGTCGGCGTCGGCGCCGGGCTCGAACTGGTACGTCAGTGCGAACCGCTGGCCGTCCTGCTCCCACGCGTCGGGGTACTGGTCCTTCGCGACGCCGCCGGCGGTGTCGTTGACGAGCATCGCCGGGTCGAACGTGAGCAGCTCCGGCTGGTCCCGGCGGGTCTGCTTCCACCAGCTGTCGAAGTGCCGGCCGGAGACGACGTCCGGGCCGATCCGCTGGTCGTAGAACTCGAACAGGGTCTCGTCGTCGACGAGGATGTCGCGGCGGCGGACCCGGTGCTCGAGCTCCTCGACCTCTTCGAGCAGCCGCCGGTTCTCGGCGAAGAACGCGTGGTGGGTCTCCCAGTCGCCCTCGACGAGCGCGTGCCGGATGAACAGCTCGCGCGACAGCGCCGGGTCGATCCGGCCGTAGTTCACCTTCCGGGAGCTGACGATCGGGACGCCGTACAGCGTCACCTTCTCCATCGCCATCACCGCCGCGGGCTTCTTCTCCCAGTGCGGCTCGCTGTAGTTGCGTTTGACCAGGTGCTGGGCGAGCGGCTCGATCCACTCCGGCTCGATCCGGGCCGCGACCCGCGCCCACAGCCGGGTCGTCTCGACCAGCTCCGCCGCCATCACCCAGCGGGGCGTCTTGCGGAAGAGCGCCGAGCCGGGGAACACCGCGAACTTCGCGCCCCGTGCGCCGAGGTACTCGTTCTTCTCCGCGTCCTTCAGCCCGATGTGCGACAGCAGCCCGGCGAGCAGCGAGACGTGGATGTTGTACGGGGCGGCCGGCTCCTCGTTCGGTACCACATCCATGCTGCGCAGCACGGACCGCAGCTGGCTGAAGATGTCCTGCCACTCCCGGACCCGCAGGTAGTTGAGAAACTCCGCCTTGCACAGCTTGCGGAACTGGTTGCTGGACAGCTCCTTCTGCTTCTCCTGCAGGTAGTTCCACAGGTTGACGTAGCCGATGAAGTCGGAGTCCTTGTCGGCGAACCTGGCGTGCTGCTGCTGCGCCTGCGCCTGCTTCTCCACGGGCCGCTCCCGCGGGTCCTGGATCGACAGCGCGGCGGTGATGACCATGACCTCGCGGACACAGCCGTTGCGCTCGGCCTCGAGGACCATCCGGGCCAGGCGCGGGTCGACCGGCAGCTGCGACAGCCGGCGGCCGAGCGGGGTGAGCCGCTGGCCGCTCTCCAGCGCGCCGAGCTCCTCCAGCAGCTGCACGCCGGCGGTGACGTTCCGGCGGTCCGGCGGGTCGATGAACGGGAACGCGGCCAGGTCGCCCAGGCCGAGCGAGATCATCTGCAGGATGACGGACGCGAGGTTGGTCCGCAGGATCTCCGGATCGGTGAACTCCGGCCTTCCCTCGAAGTCCTCCTCGCTGTACAGCCGGATGCAGATGCCGTCGGAAGTGCGGCCGCAGCGGCCCTTCCGCTGGTTCGCCGATGCCTGCGACACGGGCTCGATCGGCAGCCGCTGCACCTTCAACCGGTGGCTGTAGCGGGAGATGCGCGCCGTGCCGGGGTCGATCACGTACTTGATGCCGGGGACCGTCAGCGACGTCTCGGCGACGTTCGTGGCGAGGACCACCCGGCGGCCGGCGTGCGACTGGAACACCCGGTGCTGCTCGGCGAACGACAGCCGGGCGAACAGCGGCAGGATCTCGGTGTTGCGCAGGTCGAGCTTGACGAGGGCGTCGGCGGTGTCGCGGATCTCGCGCTCGCCGCTGAGGAACACCAGCACGTCGCCGGGGCCCTCGGCCTGCAGCTCCTCGACGGCGTCGCAGATCGCGTCGATCTGGTCGCGCTCGTCCTCGCCCTCGTCGGGGGCCTCGATCGGGCGGTACCGGACCTCGACGGGATACGTCCGGCCGGACACCTCGATGATCGGGGCGTCGCCGAAGTGCCGGGAGAACCGCTCCGGGTCGATCGTCGCCGAGGTGATGATGACCTTCAGGTCCGGGCGCTTCGGCAGCAGCTGCCTGAGGTAGCCGAGGATGAAGTCGATGTTGAGGCTGCGCTCGTGCGCCTCGTCGATGATCAGCGTGTCGTACCGGCGCAGAAGCCGATCCTGCTGCATCTCGGCGAGCAGGATGCCGTCGGTCATCACCTTGACCATCGTCTGGTCGCCGGACTGGTCGGAGAACCTGACCTTGAACCCGACCGTGGCGCCGAGCTCGCTGCCCAACTCCTCCGCGACGCGCTCCGCGACCGTCCGCGCCGCGATCCGCCGCGGCTGCGTGTGCCCGATCTGCCCCGACACGCCCCGGCCGAGCTCGAGACAGATCTTCGGCAGCTGGGTCGTCTTGCCCGAGCCGGTCTCGCCGGCGACGATCACGACCTGGTGGTCGCGGATCGCGGCGAGGATGTCGTCCTTGCGCTGGCTGACCGGCAGCTGCTCCGGATACGTGATCTTCGGAACCCCGGCCCGGCGGACCTCGACCCGCTGCTCGGCGCGCTCCACGTCGGCGCGGATGGCCTCGGCGATCGCCTGGGCGTGCGGGGACTTCCTGGCCCCCTCGATGCGGCGCCGGAGCCGGTGCTGGTCCTGCGGCATCAGCCCGGACAGCCGCGTGCGGAGCTCGCGCAGCAGCTCCTGACCCGCGGTGTTCTCAGGTGCTGTTTCCGCGTGTGTACGACTTCCGGACCGTCTCCGGTTCTGCCTGCCGCCGCTCTTGTCGCCGCTCCTGGCGCTGCTTCTGTCGCTGCCTCTGTCGCCGGTCTGGTCGCCGGTCTTGGCGCTGCTCTGGTCGCCGGTCTTGTCGCTTGTTTCGCCGCCGCCCTCGTTGCTGGGCTCGGTCACGCCGGTGGGCTGGGGCACGTCAGACATAACGCTCGCAAGGATAGGCGCGCGTCGCCGCGATTGCCGCGTGATTTTCCGCTCCGCGGGTTCCGCGATTCTCGGCGGATCGTCACTTCTGCCACTACCGTCACACGTATGCCCTCTCGTTTTGCGTTCACGGCGCCCGCCGCGCCCCGGCCGCCGAAGGCGCTGGAGCTGGCGACCGTCGACGAGGACGACCTCCACGACGAGGCCTCCTACCGCGGGATCGGCTTCTACGACCTGGACCTGACCGCCCGCTCGACCAAGGGCGCCGAGTTCGACCAGTGCCGCTTCAACCACGCCGACCTGAGCGGGTCCTCCCTGGTCAAGGTGTCGCTGACCGACTGCCTGGTCGAGAGCAGCGACTTCGCCAACGTGCACGGCGACCAGTCGACCCTGCTGCGGGTGGCGGTCAGGGACTCGCGGCTGACCGGCCTGCACTGGCTCGACGGCGTGCTGCGCGACGTCACGCTCAGCGACTGCCGGATCGACCTGTCGGTGTTCCGCGCCACCCGGTTCGCCACCGTCCTCTTCGAGGACTGCAACCTGACCGGCGCCGACTTCACCGGCGCCGACCTGACCGGCGCGGCCTTCGCCCGCTGCGACCTGACCGGCGCCCAGTTCTCCGCCGCGAGCATGGACGGCACCCGGCTGACCGACTGCGTCCTGTCCGGCGTGGGCGGCGTGACCAGCTTCGCGGGCGCCACGATCAGCACCGGCGACCTGGTCACACTGTCACGCACCCTGGCCGCGGCGCTGAACATCACCATCTCGGACTAGCTCTCTTAGCCCTCTTGCCGGTTTGCCTGTCGTCTTCGCGTGCTGGGCGCTTCAGCTGGGCGCTTCAGCTGGGCGCTTCAGCTGGGCGCTTCAGCTGGGCGCTTCAGCTGGGCCAGCCGAGGTTGCCGCCCTTCCGGCGGCGGGCGGTCACCTCGATCTCGATCCGCATCCGGGGGTCGGACAGCCCGCACACCTGCATCGTCGCCGCCGGGCGCACGTCGCCGAGCCACTCGCGCAGCACCGGCCAGCAGGGCTCGAAGTCGGCGGCGTCCGGCAGCAGGTACCGCACCCGCACCACATCCCCGACACCCGCCCCGGCCTCCCGCAGCGCCGCGTCGATGTTCAGCCAGCACTGCCGCGCCTGCGCCACCACGTCGTCAGAGATCGTCATCGACGAGTAGTCGAACCCCGTCGTCCCCGACACGTGCACCCAGTCACCGTCCACGACCGCCCGGGAGTACCCGATCTCCCGCTCGAACGTCGACCCGCTGGAGATCAACCGCCGCTCACTCATGCCGCACACGCTAGCGTCAGATGACCCCGAGCTGCCGCATCACGTCCACCTCGTCCGACATGACCCAGATCTCAGTGATCTTCCCGTCCTCCACGGTCAGGATGTCGGTCACCCGGATCTTCAACTGCCGCCCGGTCCCCTCCACCCGCCCGAGCGGCGTGTCGTACGGCCCCACATGCCGCACATGCATGAAGAAGCCGATCACCAGCCGCCCGGCGGTCTCCACCCGATGCACCAGCTCGGTCCGCCGATCCGCGAACGCCACCTGCAACACCCGCGCCCGTTCCGCGAGAGCCTCAGCGCTCGTCGGGCTGCCGTTCACCGGCACCGGATCGGCATACCACTTCCTGAAGTCGTCGGCGGCGTCGGTACGACTCCCGACAGGCTGATCCCACAGCGCCAGCACCGCATCGAGGTCGACAGCTTTCGAAGAGTTCTCCACCCCTGCACTCTGCCCGGCCCGAACGCCCCCGCTGGCATCCTTGTCCGCATGGCGTCGACATTGAACCGACCCGACCGGCCGAGCCGTGCAGACCTGGCCGCCGCGGCGGACAAGGTCCTCCCGGACGTCATCGCACCCGGCCTCGACGTCCTGCTCTGCGGCATCAACCCAGGCCTCTGGTCCGCCGCCACCGGCCACCACTTCGCCCGCCCCGGCAACCGCTTCTGGCCCGCCCTGCACCTCGGCGGCTTCACCCCTCGCCAGCTACGCCCCGACGAGCAGCACCTGCTCCCCGGCTACGGCCTGGGCATCACCAACCTGGCCGCCCGCGCCACCGCCCGCGCCGACGAACTGACCCGCGAGGAGCTCACCACCGGCGGCGCGATCCTCCGCGACAAGGTCGAACGCTTCGCCCCGAGGTGGCTCGCCGTCCTCGGCGTCACCGCCTTCCGCACCGCCTTCGGCGCCGCACGGGTCCAGGTCGGCCCGCAGACCCAGCACTTCGCCGGCGCCCGCCTGTGGATCCTGCCCAACCCCAGCGGCCTGAACGCCCACTTCACCCTCGACAAGCTCGCCACCGAGTTCGCCACCCTGCACCAGTCCGTCACCGCCGGCCCGACTTCCCTCGACGCGGGCCCCACGCCGCCGCCCGGTCTCCCTTCGCCGCCTGGCACCTGAACCTGGCGACACACCCCGCGCACCTGCCCAGAACCCTCGCGCGGCCACCACACCGCTCACGAGACCGGCCCTACTCCGTCCGACCGACCCACTTCCCCAACCGACCCACTTCTCCAACCGACCCACTTCTCCAACCGGCCCTCATCCCCAACCAGCCCCACTTCCCTGACCGGCCCTCCTCCCCCGGACCAGCCCCACTCCGCCGACTTGCCCACCTCTTCGACCAGCCCCACTCCCCCGATCAGCCCAACTCCCCCGACCGGCCCTCCTCCCCCGGACCAGCCCCACTCCCCCGACTTGCCCACCTCTTCGACCAGCCCCACTCCCCCGATCAGCCCAACTCCCCCGACCGGTCTCTACTCTCCGACCAGCCCCAGTTCCCCGGCCGGCCCCTCGAACCTGGCAGCCCGCTCCCGCAACAACTGGCCGAACAACCCGCTCGGCTGCCCACAGTCCGCGCAGACGAAGTTGTCATCCAGCCGCGCCCCACCACAGTGGTCACAAGACCCCCGGTCCCGCGGGTCCTGATACGAAACCAACGCCTCCACAAACGCCCGCGCCACCCCCGGCGAAAGCCGCACGACGGCATCGCCGACCTTCACCTCGACACCGCTCGCTCCACGCCCTGACACATCACCTCCACCCGCGCCATTGCCGTAACCCTCGCCATGACCACCATCCCCGCCACCGGGCGGCGCGTCGAACACCGCAATCCTGCGAGCGAACTGCTCAACCGCGGCCGCGACCTCACCGACCGTCGCACCCGACCACCTCACCGTCATGCAGCGACCCTAACCCGCACTCCGACCCTCACAGCACCAGGTCCACGCCACCCAGCACCACGACTTCCCGCCCCGCCACGACGTCCCCGACCCACCCACGCCGCCTGGCCACACCGCACCGTCCCCGGCCCACCCCACGCCGTCCCCGATCCACCCACACCACACCGTCCCCGGCCCACCCCGCGCCGTCCCCGATCCACCCACGCCGCTTGGCCACACCACACCGTCCCCGGCCCACCCCGCGCCGTCCCCGATCCACCCACGCCGCTTGGCCACACCACACCGTCCCCGGCCCACCCACGCCGCCTGGCCACACCGCACCATCCCCGACCACACCGCGCCGTCCCCGGCCCACCCACGCCGCCTGGCCACAACCACACCGTCCCGGGCCCACCCCGCGCCCCACGGCCACACCACGCCCTCTCCGGCCCACCCACGGCGCCCGCCGACACCTCGCCGCACGGCCAAACTTCGCCGACGCCGGGCTCCAGGTCGGCGGCGCGCCCCGGTCGCCGCAACCCGCCGCACACCCGAACCGCGACAACATCGGGTCTTCTTTATCGCAGCAGGAGATTGACGTCGCCGAACTCGTGCCAGAGGTAGCCGGCGCGGACCGCTTCGGCGTAGCAGCGGGAGAGCAGGTCGCGGTCGACGACCGCGGCGAGCAGGTCCAGGTGCGACGCCTTCGGCTCGTGCAGGCCGGTGAGCAGACCGTCGACCGCACGAACACCGCGGGCGGGCGTGACGATGAGGTCGGTCCAGCCCTCGCCGGCGGCGACCCGGCCGTCCTCGTCGGCGACCGTCTCCAGGGCGCGGACGGCCGTGGTGCCGACGGCGACGACCCTGCCGCCCGCGGCCCGTGTCTCGTTGACGAGCCGCGCCGTGCCTGGCGGCACGCGGAACCACTCCGGATACGGCCGCTCGTGCGCCTCGGGCGACGCCACCCCCGTGTGTAAGACCAGTGGCGCGATCTGCACGCCTGCCGAGACGAGCCTGGTCACCACCCGGTCGGTGAACGGCCGCGCCGCGCTCGGCATCTCGGCGCTGCCCGGCTGGGTCGCGAACACCGTCTGATACGCCTCGATCGGCCATTGGCGCCGCACGTAGGGGTAGCGGATCGGCTGCCCGTGCCGATGCAGGAAGTCGATGACGGAGGTGCGGGTCGTGACGGAGGCGAACCACAGCCTGCCCCGCGAGTAGGGCTCCTCCAGCGTGACGGTGGCGCCGCCGGGCAGTCGCAGCGGGCCGGGCTGCCCCGGGCGCCGGCCGAGGTCGGCGCCGCGGACCTCGACCAGCCAGCGCCCGTCGGCGAGCTCGGTCGAGAAGTGGACCCGCAACGGCGCACCCGCGACCGGCACCGACGCGGGCAGCGTGCCGGACGTGTTGACGACCAGCAGGTCGCCGGCACGCAGCAGGCCGGGCAGGTCGGTGAAGCGGTGGTGCGACACCGTGCTCCCCTGGCCTTGCAGCAGCCGCACACCGTCACGAGGAGTGCCGCGCGCCTCGGGTGGCTCGTGCGCTTCGAGCTCGGGCGGCAGCTCGAAGTCCATGCCAGGCGTGGCGAGCTCGGCGGCGGTCACAGCCGGACCCTCCCCGACTCGGGGCGCGTGGTGACGAGGTCGACGAACGCCGGGGCCACCGTCTCTGGCAGCGGGCGGTCGCTGATGTCCTCGCCGGGGAACGCCTCGGCATGCATCTGGGTGCGCAGGTCTCCCGGGTCGACCCACCAGACGCGCAGGTTGGGCTCCTCGGCGGCGAGCACGTTGCTTGCCTGCTCGGCGGCGGCCTTGGCCGCTCCATAGCCGCCCCACCCCGCATACGCCTCGACCGCGGCGTCGGACGTGATGGTGACGACCGCACCGTCGGCCTTGCGCAGCGCGGGCAGCGCGAGCTGGGTCAGGGCGAGGGGTGCGACGACGTTAACCTCGAAGACTTCGCGCAGCGTCTCGAGTGGATAGTCGGCCAGCGGCGGCTGCGGGCTGGGGCCGAGAATGCCTGCGTTGTTGACGAGCAGGTCGACCCGGCCGGTGGCGAGCGCCGCCTCGACGAGTGCGGCACGGTGCGCGGGGTCGGTGACGTCGCCGGGCACCCGGATCACCTCGGCGGGCAGCGCATCCGACGGTGTGTCCGCCAGGGTGCGGCCGTCGGCGACGACGGTCCAGCCGGCCTTGATCAGGGCGATGCTGAGCGCTTGTCCGAGCCCCCGGGAGGCGCCGGTGATGATGGCAGTTGGCATGTCACCGACGCTATGCAGCGCCGCGGCCGGCGACATCGGGCATCGGACGGGCTCTGGTCCCGGTCTTTCGACCTAGGTCCATGAGCCGAGGCGGAGAGCGCGCCGACGTCGGTACTGTCGAAGCCATGAGCACCTACGACCGCGATGAGCTCCGCGAGGTGAGCGCTGCGGTTCTCGCCGTCACCGCGCACCTGTCGGTCCGCGAGGTGCTCCAGACGATCGTCTCGGCCGCCCGGCGGCTCCTGGACGCCGAGTATGCGGCGCTCGGCATCCCCGACGGCCAAGGCTCGTTCCGCGAGTTTCTCGCCGACGGGCTGTCCGACGACCAGTGGCGGGCGATCGGGCCGATTCCCCGCCATCACGGGCTGCTCGGCGCGATGCTCCACGACCCGAATCCGGTCCGCTCGGCGGACATCCGCACGCATCCCCAGTTCGAGGGCTGGCCGGCCGCGCACCCGGTGATGTCCGACTTCCTCGGCATGCCGATCGTCGACGGCGACGAGATCCTCGGCGAGATCTTCCTGGCCAACAAGCGCTGCCTTCCACGGTTCGGTGGTTTCGACGCCCGCGACGAGGAGTTGCTGCGCCTGCTCGCCGCGCACGCGGCCATCGCGATCGTCAACGCGCGGCTGTATGAGCGCAGCCGCGAGCTGTCCATCGTGGAGGAGCGGCAACGGATCGCACGGGAGCTGCACGACGCGGTGACGCAGAAGCTGTTCAGCCTCCGGCTCACCACCGACGCGGCGGCCGCCCTGGTGGCCCGCGACCCGCAGCGGGCTCTCGCCGAGCTGGAAACCGTGCGCCGGCTCGCCGCGGACGCGACCGCCGAGCTCAAGTCCATCGTGGTCGGCCTGCGCCCCGCCGACCTCGACGGCGACGGACTCGCGGCGGCGCTCCAGCGGCAGGCAGAGCTGCTCGACCGGGTCCACACCGCACGGATCCGGTTCACCGGCGACCAGCTGCCGAAGCTGTCCGGGGAGCGTCAGGAGGCGGCGTACCGGGTCGCCCAGGAAGCCCTGCACAACGCACTGCGCCATGGCGACCCCCGACACGTGGACATCCACCTGCGCCGCTCCGGCCGCGGCTTCGTCCTGCGCATCACGGACGACGGCACAGGCTTCGACAGCGGCTCCGGCGCAGGCAGAGCGCCCGGCGCAAGCAGAGCAGTCGACACAGGCAATGCAACCGAGGCAGGCAGAGCAGCCAGCGCGGGCAGAGCAACCAGCGCGGGCAGTGCAACCGGCGCGGGCAGAGCAACCAGCGCGGGCAGAGCAACCAGCGCGGGCAGAGCAACCAGCGCGGGCAGTGCAACCGAGACAGGCAGAGCAGCCGACACAAACAGAGCAGCCAGCGCGGGCGGAGCAGACGGCGCTGGCAGAGCAGCCAACGCGGGCCGATCAGTCAGCGAGGGCAGAGCAGTCAGCGCCGGGGCTGATGCTGGCACGGGGGCGGGCGTGGCCAGGTCTGGCAACGGCGCCGGCGCTCAGCGCCGGCTCGGGCTCGCGTCGATGCGGGAGCGGGCCCGCAGCGTGGGCGGCAGGTTGACGGTGTCGTCCGAGCCGGGGGCCGGCACGACGGTCACCATGGAGGTGCCCGGTGGCTGCTGATCCGATCAGGGTGCTCGTGGTCGACGACCATCCGGTGGTGCGGCAGGGGTTGCGGACGTTCCTCGATCTGCAGGACGACATCGTGGTGGTCGGTGAGGCGCAGGACAGCGCGTCGTGTGTCGCCGCGGCGGCTGAGACGTCGCCTGACGTGGTGCTGCTGGACCTGAAGATGCCCGGCGGTGACGGGGTCGAGGCGCTGCCTGGGCTGCGTGGGGTGAAGGTGCTCGTCATCACCAGCTTCACCGACCCGTCGGCGGTGCTGCCGGCGATGCGGGCCGGGGCGGCGGGATACGTGTACAAGGACATCGACCCGCCGGCGCTCGCCTCGGCGATCCGGGCCGTCCACGCCGGGCACGTGCTGCTGCATCCAGAGGTCGCGCGGCTGCTGGCGGACAGCGGGCCGGCGCCGGAGCTGGCGCACCTGACCGCCCGGGAGCGGGAGGTGCTCGCCGAGATGGCCCGTGGCCGGTCCAACCGGGAGATCGCTCGCGTCCTCGGGCTGGCGGAGAAGACGGTGAAGACCCACGTGAGCGCCATCCTCACGAAGCTCGGCGTGCAGGACCGCACTCAGGCCGCCCTGTACGCCGTCCGCTCCGGCCTGGATGGTGCCTAATGCTGCGCGGTGTCGCCGATCGCCTGGTCCAGTATCTCCAGGCCCTGGTCGATCTCCTCGTCGGTGCTGGTCAGTGGCGGCGCGATCCGGAAGGTGCCACCCATCCCGGGCAGCTGCACCACGTTGACGTGCAGGCCGAGCTCCAGGCAGCGCCGGGTCACGGCGGCGCCGATGCGGTCCGCGCCGGCGCCCTCGTCCTTCAGCTCGATGCCCTGCAGGAGTCCCCGCCCGCGGACGTCGGCGACGACCGGGTGGCGGCGCTGGATGTCCAGAAGCCCGTTGCGCAGGCGGGTGCCGAGGGTCGCGGCGCGGAGGTCGAGCTGGTCGCGTTCGAGGACGTCGAGGACGGTGTTGCCGACGGCGGCGACGAGCGGGTCGGAGACGTGAGTGGTGTAGAAGAGGTAACCGCGGTCGTGGGCGCGCTCCTCGATCTCGGCACTGGTGAGCACCGCCGCGAGGGGCAGTCCCGCGCCGAGCGTCTTGGACAGGGTGAGGACGTCGGGGACGACGCCGTCGCGTTGGAAGGCGTACCAGGTGCCGGTGCGGCACAGGCCGGTCTGCGCCTCGTCGAGGATCAGCAGCATCCCCCGCTCGCGGCACTTGCGGTGCAGCGCGGCGAAGTAGCCGAGCGGTGGTTCGATGACGCCGCCGGAGCTGAGGATCGGCTCGACAAGGCAGGCGGCGAGGCTGCCGACGGACTGGGCGTCGACGAGGTCGAAGGCGACGTCCAGCTGCCGGCGCCAGTCGTGGGAGCCGTCCGGCGTGGTGAAGTCCGGTCGGTACGCGTTCGGTGTCGGGATGGCGATGTTGCCGGGGGCGTTCGGTCCGTAACCCTTGCGGCCGGCGCTGTAGGTCGCGGCGGCGGCGGCCTGCGTCATGCCGTGCCAGGACTTGGCGAAGGAGACGATCTCGTGGCCGCCGGTGACGAGCTTCGCCATCCGGACGGCGGCCTCGTTGGCCTCGGCGCCGGTGGTCAGGAGAAGCACCTTGTCCAGGGGTCCGCCGCTGACCGACGCGCCCGGCAGCCCCGACGCCCCGGCCGACGACCCGTCCAGCAGCGCCGAAGCCCCAGCGAGCGAACCGTCCGGCAGCGCCGAGGCGCCGGCAGGCGAACCGTCCGGCAACACTGAGGCGCCGGCAGGCGAACCGTCCAGCAACACTGAGGCCCCGGCAGCCGAACCGTCCAGCAACACTGAGGCCCCGGCGAGCGAACCGTCCGGCAGCGCTGAGACGCCAGCGGGCGAGCCAGCCGGTCGTGCCGAGAGGGCAGCGGGCGAGCCGTCCAGCTGCGCTGAGGCGGCGGCTTTTTCGGCGGAGGCGGCGAGGCGGCGGCTGAGTTCGACGACCGGGCGGGACAGCATGCCGCTGAAGAGGTGGTCGAGCGTGCCGACCTGGCGGCGCACGGTGGCGACGATGTCCGGGTGCGAGTGGCCCAGGATGGCGCTCATCTGGCCCGAGGTGAAGTCGAGGATCGGGCGACCGCTCTCGGTGTAGACGTAGCTGCCTTCGGCTCGGTCGATGATTTCCGGCGTGAACGTTCCGCCGTACCGGATGACATGCCGCCGCACGTCCTGCCAGAAGTCGTCGTCGCTCATGGGTCGACGGTAGGCGCGCGCATTGTCAGGCTCCAGCGCATCATTCCGCACATACTGTTCGGGACCACCGGACAACAGGAGGCCGGCGTGCTGGATCCGTGGCGGTTGCGGCTGCTCACGCTGCTGGAGAGCCTGGGCACGGTGCGGGCGGTGGCCGAGGCGGCGCGGTTGAGTCCGTCGAACGTGTCCGAGCAGCTGGCCGTGCTCGAGCGGGAGGCCGGCGCCGAGCTGTTCGAGCGCGCGGGGCGCCGGTTGCGGCTCACGCCGGCGGGGGCGGCGCTGGCCCGGCACGCGCGGGTGATCCTCGACCAGATGGGCGCCGCGCACGAGGAGCTGGCGGCGTTCGACGCCGTGGAGGGTGGGCTGGCCGGACGGGTCCGGCTGGGCGCGTTCACGAGTGCGCTCAACACGTTCGTCCTCGGCGCGGTGCGGGACCTCGGACGGGACCATCCCCGGCTGCGGGTCACGGTGTGGGAGCTGGACCCTGCCGAGAGCGTGGCGGCCCTGCAACGCGGCGAGTGCGACGTCGTGGTCACGGCTGACCTCGGCTCCGGCGACGCCGCAATCGTCCCGGACGTCGTCTACACCGTCCTCGCCACCGACGAGATCATGCTGGTCACGGCGGGGCCGAGCCGCGAGACGGTGGACCTGGCCGACTTCGCGCGGCACCCGTGGAGCGTCGAGCTGCCGGGCACGTGGACGTTCGACCTCGTGACGACGGCCTGCCGGCGGGCGGGGTTCGAGCCCGAGATCGCGGGCTGCTTCGCCTCCTACGGTCCGCTGCTGGCGCACGTCGAGGCGGGCCTGTCGGTGACGCTGCTGCCTGAGCTCGCCGTCGATCCACGGTACCGGGTGGCAGCGCGGCCGGTCCGCGACCCGATGCGGCGCCGGATCACCGCCGCCGTCCGGCGCAGCTCCGCGGCGCGGCCCTCGGTCGCGACGGTCGTCGAGAGCCTCCGCCGCGCCGCCACCTGCCAAAGCCCGAGCCCGCCACCTGACGAAGCCCGAGCCCGCCCCTGACGAAGCCCGCCACCTGACAAAGCCCTACGGACGATCCTGTGAAGGTGAGGATGACGGGGAACCGGCACGCAGGTGGGCCAGGACGAGCGGGTCGATGGCGTCGTCGACGAGGCGCTCCTCCAGGTTCTCCACGCCGGCCCAGCCGGCCAGGTCGGCGAAGCCCAGCGCCGCCAGCCGATCCGCCACCTCGGTGGCCAGCTCGCCCGTCAGCGGCAGCAGCGTCGCCGGGTCCGGCTTCTGGAAGTACAGCTCCCACAGGCCGATCAGGGTGCCCAGCCGCGTGACCGGATCGGGGTCGTCGTCGACGCGCAGGTCGACCTCGACGTCGCTGAGGCCGCCGTACCCGGCACCGCGCCGGACGACGAACAACGCCGCGCTCTGCCGGCCGCGACTGTCGCCACCGGCCCGGTCCCCTGCGGCGAGCGCCGCGTGCAGCCGCCGGGCGAGCGGGGCGGCCGGGTCGGCGAGCCAGGCGGCCTCCATGTCGCGGACGACGTCGGCGCCGGTGAGGATGTTGCCCTGGATCGCGTACCCGTCGCCGGCCACGCCACCGGCCCACGGAAAGCACTCGTCGCCGGTGAACGTGGCCCCGTCCCCGGACCGGCCGACCACCCCGAGCTGCCGGGTCGCGCGGCCCGGGTCGGCGGCGGTGAGCCCGGCGACGGTGTCGGCGGCCGTCGTGCCCGTGCCGAGCAGGGCCAGGCCCTGGACGCGGTACGCCAGGTTCGCGAACGACTGCGTGGCCAGCGCCCCGACGTCGGCCCGGGCGGCGGGGACGGCCGCGCCGACGGCGAGGAACTTGCTGGCCACGGCGACACCGAGGGACTGCCCGTCAGCGGACCGCCCGACGATCGAGAACGTCATGGCGCACACCGTAACGGAACCGGCGAGACCCGGGCCCGACCGCACCTCGAACGGCCCCTCGACCGGAGGGACAACCGCCCCGACCGCCACGAACCGCCGTACATGCGAAAAAACCGCAAGCAGAACGGCATGGCGGTCCGCAGCACCACCTCAGGTCGGCAGCGCGCCCGGCGGCTGGGAGAGGCAGACGAAGGGCCCCCGCACCCCGGCGCTGAAGCGCTCCGCCGCCCGCAGCGCCACCTCGACCCGCCGCTGCGGCGCCATCCGGGAGCCGGCGGTCGCGAAGAGTGCCCCGAGGGCGATCTCGTCGCCGACGCCCACCGCCGCGTACCCGTCGGCGGCCTCGGCGACCTGGTAGTCGTCGTGGACGGTGAACAGCCGCCCCTTCACGCCGACGAGGAAGGTGCCGCCCTCCTCGCGCTCGCTGTCCCGGCGGGCCCATCCGCCGGCCTTCAGCGCCTCGCGGACGGAGTCGATGAAGCGCGTCGCCATGAACCGCTCGATGTCGCCGACCGGTTTCGGCGGCTTCAGCGCGTACCGGATGAGCTGCCCCATCCGGAACGAGGTGGTGAACCCGAAGAGGTAGCCGTTGTTGTGGAACACCTTGCTGTCGGCGCGGACGGTGAGGCTCCACCCCGAAGCGCCCGCGCTGTCGCCGCCGATATACACGGTGCCCGAGTGCACCAGCCCCACGATCGCCGTCATTTCCCGCCCCCGCCCACGAAACCCGAGACCCGAGACGACTCAACCACACGCCCGGTGGCGTGCCGCGCGAGGCCGTCCACCATGAGGTCGATCGCGAACGCGAACCGCTCGTCGCCGCTCCCCTCGGTCATCGCCGGCGCCATCGCGACCAGGTTGGGGAAGCGATCCACCGGCAGCGACGCGTAGTAGTCCCGGATCTGCGCGAGGTACGGCGCGGCGTCCGCCTCCGACTGCCGGCCGTGGCTGACGTGGATCGAGGTCTCGACGGCGTCGGCGACGATCACCAGCGACATCTGGTCCATGCCCCACGCGGCGACCTTGTCGGGGATGCCGGCGCCGCGGAGGACGGCGAGCATCGCCTCGGTGTAGCGCAGCGAGTTGGGCCCCACGGGGATGTTGGCCCGGGCGACCTTGACGAGGTCGCGGTGGGCGAGGAACACCGCCCGGCTGTCCCAGCAGCTGCGCTTCACGACCGCCGCCCAGTCGCCGGACGCGTCGAGCACCGGCAGCGGGATCTCGCCGACGACCCGGTCGAGCAGCTGCTCCAGCAGCTCATCCTTGTTGGCGAAATACGCATACAGCGAGGCCGGTCCGGTCCCGAGATCCTGCGCCACCCGCCGCATGCTCAGCGCGTCGAGCCCGTCCCGGTCGACGAGCCGCAGCGCGGTCTCGATCACCGCCTCCGCGCTCAGCGGCTGCCGCGCCGCAGGCGCCTTCCGCCGGGTCCGCCAGGGCGGCGCCGGCACCGCCGATCCGTGCAGAGCGCTGGTCTCCACCACGGCGCTGGACGAGGGCACGGCACTGGAATCGGGGACGGATGGCACCCGCCAATCGTACTTGACACGAACAGTGTTCGCGAGTAGAACGGTGTTCGTGAACAACGAACAGCGTTCGAACACGTACCGCTGGCGCTGGGCGGTCCTCGCCGTGGTCCTCGCCGCCGAGGTCATGGACCTCCTCGACGCCACGATCATCGCCATCGCCGGCCCGTCCATACGCGCCGATCTGGTGGGTCCCGAGGGCGGCACCGCCTTCCTGCAGTGGCTCGCCGCCGGCTACACCCTCGCGTTCGCCGTCGGCCTGGTCACCGGCGGCAGGCTCGGCGACATCTTCGGTCGCCGCCGCATGTTCCTCGCCGGTGCCGCCGGGTTCACCCTGATGTCACTGCTGTGCGCGATCGCGCCCGGCCCGGCGTCGCTCGTGGTGTGCAGGATCCTGCAGGGCCTCGCCGGCGCCGTCCTCATCCCGCAGGGCCTGGGGCTGATCAAGGCGGCGTTCCCGCCGGAGCAGATCGGCGCGGCGTTCGGCGCGTTCGGCCCCGTGATGGGCCTGTCCGCGGTCTGTGGCCCGATCCTCGCCGGCGTCCTCGTCGACGCCGACCTGTTCGGCACCGGCTGGCGGATGATCTTCCTCATCAACCTGCCCGTCGGCGTCGCGGCGCTGATCGGCGCCTGGCTGGTGCTGCCGCGGCCCACCCCCGGCGACGAGGCGAAGCTCCGGCTCGACCTGACCGGCACGGTCCTGCTCAGCGCGTCCTTACTGCTGCTCGTCTTCCCGCTGGTGCAGGGGCGCGAGCTCGGCTGGCCCTGGTGGGCGTGGGCGATGATGGCGCTGGCCGTTCCCATGTTCTGGGGGTTTCAGCGGTACCAGCAGCGCCTGCACCGCGAGGGACGCAGCCCGCTCATCGAGCCCAGCCTGCTGGCCAAGCAACGGTTCACGGCCGGACTGCTCGTCGGCCTGATCTTCTTCGCGGGCCTGATGGGCCTCACCCTCATCCTCAGCATCTATCTGCAGCTGGGCCTCGGTTTCTCGCCGCTGCGCGCGGGTCTCACCCAGTCGCCGTGGGCGTTCGGCACGGCCGTCGGCGCGGTGGCGGGGCACGTGCTCAGCGCCAAGCTCGGCGGCCGGCGGCTCCTGGTCGGCGGCACCGCCGTGCTGGCCGCGGGGGTGGTCGCGCTGCTGGTCACCCTGACGGTCACCGACGGTCCGGTGTCGTCCGTGGCGCTGCTGCCGTCGCTGCTGGTGCTGGGCGTCGGCATGGGCTGCTCGATGGCGCCGTACTTCGACATCGTCCTGGCCGCCGTCGACGAGCACGAGGTCGGTTCGGCGTCCGGCACCCTGACCGCCGCCCAGCAGGTCGGCGGCGCGATCGGCGTGGCCGCGCTCGGCACGGCGTTCTTCGCCTGGGCGGGCGGCGACTTCGACTCGGGGCTGCGGCAGGTGCTGTGGCTGGAGCTCGGCCTGCTGGCACTCGCCGCGGGCCTGTCGTTCCTCCTGCCCGCCCGCGCCCGGCCCGAGACCCCTGCCCACATCGAGCCCGAGGCGCCCACCCACGCCCGGCCGGAAGCGCCGGCCCACACCTAGCCGGAGACGCCGGCTGCCCCAGGCCATCGGCGACGGGCAGGCCCACACACAGAGCCGGTAGGTGCCGGCCTGCACCTACCGGAGCCGCCGGCCCCCAACCGGTCCGAGGTGCCCGCCCTCACCCTGTCCGGGGCGCCTGCCCACGCCCAGCCTGAGTCCGGAGGGGCGGCGCGGCGGCCTCGGACAGGGCTCCCCGCCCGGTCCAGGAGGTGGCGTGATGTGGGTTAGCCCGGGCGTTCACGAGAAATCGGGGCTGCGGCAATGCTGTGGCTGGGAGCTCGGGTTGCTGGCACTCGTCGCGGGCCTGTCGATCCTCCTGCCCGACCGCGTCCGGTCCGAGGCCTGACCACGCCTGGCCGGAGGCGGCAGCCCACACCTGGCCAGAGGCGGTGGCTGACCTGACCCAGGCCATCGGCGGCGGGCAGGTCCCCCACACTGAGCCGGAGGCGCCGGTCCGATGGGCCGGCCTACGCCCGGCTGGAGGCGCATGCCTCACCCGCCCCGAGCGGGCTCGCCTCACCCGGTCCGAGGCACCCCGCCCACGCCCTGCCTGTACGGCCTCCTCATCGTCCGGAGGAGCGGCGTGGCGGCCTCGGGCAGGGGCTCCCCATCCGGTCCGGGAGGTGGCGTGACGTGGGTTAACCCGGGCGTTCGCGGGGAAACACGTACATGCGGGCGAGAGGAGAAGCCATGACGTACACCGTGAACGACCGGCCGGCCACCGCGCCGCGCGTGCAACCCCCGGCCATCGCGGGGACTGCCACCTCGGCAGCGGACCACCGTTCGACGGCGGACCTGGTCAAGCTTGCCGCCGAACAGATCTCCACCCTGGTGCGGGACGAGCTGAAGCTGGCCCAGGTCGAGTTGGCGCAGAAGGGCAAGCGGGCCGGGATGGGTGTCGGCATGTTCGGTGGAGCCGGACTCGTCGCGCTCTACGGCGTGGGTGCCGTCCTCGCCGCCGTCATCATCGCTCTCGCCGCGGTCATTCCGGCGTGGCTGTCGGCCCTGCTGGTCGGTGTGGTGTTGCTGGCCGTCGCCGGGGTCCTCGCGCTGCTCGGCAAGTCGCAGGTGAGCAAGGCCGGGTCGCCGGTGCCGCAGGACGCGGTCGCCAGCGTCAAGGCAGACATCGACACGATCACGCACTCCGTGAAGAACGGGGGGCACCGATGACCGCGACGCACTCGAAGAACAGTCACAACGGGCACGTCCCCACCGATCCCGAGGCGCTCCGGCAGGAGATCGCCCGGACCCGGGCGGGGCTGGGTGAGACCGTCGAGGCCCTCGCGGCCAAGGCCGACGTGAAGACCCGCGCGCAGGACGCCGTCTCCACCTCCGTGAACGCGGCGAAGCTGCGGATGCGGGAGGGTGTGGAGCAGGTCGCGGTCAACGCCGCGTACGCCAGTCGCGAGCTGCGGACCAACCCTCGCCTGACGCTGGAGCTCACGCTGCAGCGGATGGTCCAGTCGGTCCGGGATCGCCCCGCGCCGTGGGTGGTGGCATCCGGGCTGCTCATCTTGGCCGCGCTGGTCGGTTACCGGAAGGGGAACGAGTGAACAAGGTCCTGTACAAGCCGTTCAGCATCGCGTTCAGCGTGGCCGGCGGCGTCGCGGCGGGGATCGTGTTCAAGCAGATCTGGAAGCGGCTCTCCGGTGAGGACGAGGCACCGCAGGCGACCTCGCGGGACTACGGCTGGGGCGAGGTGCTCGCCGCGGCCGCGCTGCAGGGCGCGATCTTCGCCGTCGTGAAGGCCGCGATCGACCGCGGCGGCGCGGCGGGCGTACGGCGCCTCACCGGCGACTGGCCCGACTGAACCGGCGACCGGCCCGATTGAACAGGCCACCGAACCGGCGACCGGCCAGATCAAGAGGCAAGCGTGAGAAGGGTCTCCCCGAGCGGGGAGGCCCTTCTTCGTGTCCACCGCCCGGAGGACACGACGAGGCCGGCAACGCACGCACTCCCGTCCTCGAACCGTCCCGCGCAACACGAGCGGCCCACAGTCTGTCCTGCAAGCGTGATCCAGCGCCGGCACCGCGCGAGGGAGCGGTGCCGGCGCGCGGGAGTCCGGTGCCGGGCCGTTCGGGCGGACGGTCCGGCACCGGAACCCCGGACACGCGGCACCACCGGTTCGGCGGCTCGAACAATAAGACCTCGAACAATAAGACCTCGAACAAGAAGACACAGGGCCGGCCAGACGCGGCTCGGGCCGGGACGCCCCAACAACCGTCCCGGCCCGCCTCCCCATCGGGTGCCTCACCAAACACCCGCGGGCAGTACCGCTTACCGCAGCAGCGCCTGAGCCCGGTCCCGGACGTCGGCGTACACCTTCCGGGTCTCCGCCGACTGCGGCGCCGGCGCATCGGCCGAGGCCGCTCCCGGAACGCGCCACGCGGGCGCCTCCGCGCCCCCGTCCAGCACCCACGCCGCCTGCCGGGCGGCTCCCAGCGCGACGTACTCCCCCGGATCCGGCACGCCGACCGGCACCCCGAACAGCGCGGGAGCGATCTCCCGTACCGCCGCAGACGCCGCCGCACCTCCGATGAGCAGGACCCGCTCCACCGGCACGCCCAGGGCGCGCACCGCGTCGATGCCGTCGGCGAGCCCGCAGAGCATCCCCTCGACCGCGGCCCGGGCCAGGTTCGCCGGGGTCGCGTTGCCGCGGGTGATGCCGTTGAGCAGGCCACGGGCGTCGGGCAGGTTCGGGGTGCGTTCGCCGTCGAGGTAGGGCAGCAGCGTCAGCCCGCCCGCCCCCGGCGCCGCCGAGAGGGCCAGCCGGTCCAATGTGGACAGGTCGACCCCGAGCAGCGCGGCGGCGGTCGACAGGACCCGGGCCGCGTTGAGGGTCGCGACGAGCGGCAGGTGCCGGCCGGTCGCGTCGGCGAACCCGGCGACCGTCCCGCTGACGTCGGTGACCGGCCGCTCCGACACCCCGAAGACGGTGCCCGAGGTGCCGAGCGACACGACCACGTCGCCCGGGCGCAGTCCGAGCCCGAGCGCCGCGGCCATGTTGTCGCCGGTGCCCGGCGCAAGAAGAGCACCGGCGACCGTCTCGCCCACCACCTCGGCCGGCCCGGCGACCCGCGGCACGGCCAGTTCCCTGCCGAACGCGAGTCGCAGGAGCCGCATCTGGTACGAGCCGTCCGCCGGCGACCAGTACCCCGTCC
Source organism: Dactylosporangium sp. NPDC050588 (assembly GCF_040654975.1). Taxonomy (NCBI): domain Bacteria; kingdom Bacillati; phylum Actinomycetota; class Actinomycetes; order Micromonosporales; family Micromonosporaceae; genus Dactylosporangium; species Dactylosporangium sp. NPDC050588. The sequence continues at coordinate 71,940 of NZ_JBFAJA010000002.1, forward strand.
CGGACGCGTCACCGCGGTCGGTCGTCGGGCTGTCCGCACCGCGGTCGGCGCGCAGCAGGTCGGTGATCCAGTCGTGCGGCAGCAGGACGCTCGCCGCGCGGGCGGCGTTGTCCGGCTCGTGCTCGGCGACCCACCGCAGCTTCGTCACGGTGAAGCTGGCGACCGGCACCAGCCCCGTCGCGGCGGCCCAGTCGGCGGCCCCGCCCGGCAGCTCGGCGATCAGGTCCGTGGCGGCCGCCGCGGACCTGGTGTCGTTCCACAGCAAGGCGTCGCGGACGACGTCGCCGGCCTCGTCGAGCAGCACCATGCCGTGCTGCTGCCCGCCGACGCCGATCGCCTTGACGTCGTCGAGGAGCCCGTCTCCGGTCGCCTCGCCGAACGCCCGCCACCAGTGGGCCGGGTCGACCTCGGTCGCGTCGGGGTGCCCGGCGCGACCTTCCCGCACGACCTCACCGGTGTCGGCGTCGCAGACGAGCACCTTCGTCGACTGGGTGGACGTGTCCACGCCCGCCACGAGACGCCGGGTCATGCCGTCATGACCTGACGCCCAGCAGGTGCTCCATCGCCAGCTGGTCAAGGTACTCGAACGCGCCGCCACGGGCGGCAAGCTTGTCGACGTCGAACTCCTCGGCCCGCAGCGACTCGATCGTCTCGCCCTCGCCGAGGGTCGGCTCGTAGAGCTCGTCGACCCGCGCCGCCTCGAGCGCCGCCGCGACCTCCGGGTCCGCGCGGAACGAGGCGACCCGCTCCTTGAGGATCAGGTAGTTGCGCATGCAGGCCCGCGCGGTCTCCCACACGCCGTCGTAGTCCTCGGTGCGCGGCGGCTTGTAGTCGAAGTGGCGGTAGCCGGTGTAACCGCCGGTCTCCAGCACGTCGACGGTCCAGAACGCGCCGCGCAGGTTGCCGGCGCCGAAGCGCAGGTCCTGGTCGAAGCGGGGACCGTGCTGGCCGTTGAGGTCGATGTGGAAGAGCTTGCCGTGCCAGAGCGCCTGGGCGATGCCGTGGGCGAAGTTGAGCCCGGCCATCTCCTCGTGCCCGACCTCGGGGTTGAGGCCCACCCGGTCCGGCTCGTCGAGCGTGGAGATCAGCGCGAGGGCGTGACCGATCGTCGGCAGGAGGATGTCGCCGCGGGGCTCGTTGGGCTTCGGCTCGAGGGCGAAGCGGATGTCGTAGCCCTGGTCGCGCACGTACGCGCAGAGGAGGTTGAGCCCTTCGCGGTACCGGTCGAGCGCCGCCGACACGTCCTTGGCCCCACCGGACTCGGCGCCCTCGCGGCCGCCCCACAGCACGTAGGTCTCGGCGCCGAGCTCGGCCGCGAGGTCGATGTTGCGCAGCACCTTCTTGATCGCGAACCGGCGGACCGCGCGGTCGTTGGACGTGAACCCGCCGTCCTTGAAGATCGGGTGGCTGAAGAGGTTCGTGGTGACCATCTCGACCCGGATGCCGGTCGCCTTGAGCGCGTCCTTGAACCGGCCGATCAGGTGGTCGCGGGTCGCGTCGTCACTGCCGAACGGGAACAGGTCGTCGTCGTGGAACGTGACGGCCGCGGCGCCGAGGTCGGACAGGCGGTGCACGGCCTCGACCGAGTCGAGCGGCGCCCGGGTCGGCCCGCCGAAGACGTCCTGCGCCTGCCAGCCGACGGTCCACAGCCCGAACGAGAACTTGTCGTCGCGGGTGGGCTGGTAATCGTTCATTCGATACCTCTTAGCGGGGGTGTTCGTTGGCGGACGCCTTGCACCCTACGCCGCCGGACGGGGTTAGTTCAATAACAGAACTAACCTGTTTCAGACCTCTCCCACTATCCCTTTTTTCGGGTTTTACCGCGTTTCAGGCCCGAAAGACGACTCTGTAGTACGTCTCGGAGTGCTGCAACGCGAGCAGCACCGCGCCCCGCACCTCGGCGTCCGGGCCCAGCACCGAGGCGCGGATCTCGACGCCGCGCAGCGCCGGTGCCAGGGCGTGCCGGGCCACGGCGGCCCGCAGGGGGTCCAGCAGCAGGTCGCCGATCGGGGCGAGACCGCCGCCGACCACGACGACCGCCGGGTTGTACGCATTGATCAGCCACGACGCGGCCAGGCCCAGGTGCGCGCCGACCTCGGCGATCACCGACGCGGCCAGGGCGTCGCCCGCGCGGGCCGCCGCGGTCACGTCGCGCGCGTCGAACGTCTCCAGGTTCGCCAGGCTCGACGTCGCGCCGTCCTTCAGCGCCCGCCGCACGGCCCGGACGATCGCCGGGCCGGACGCGACCGTCTCCAGGCAGCCGACGTTGCCGCAGTTGCAGGGCTCCTCGTTGCCGGGGACGGCGTTGTGGCCGATCTCGCCGGCCGTGCCGCCGACGCCGTGAAACACCCGGCCGTCGGACAGGACGCCGGCGGAGAGGCCGGTCCCGGCGTACAGCAGCGCCAGATCGCCGACGCGGCCGCCGGCACCCTCCAGATTCTCGGCGACGGCGGCGGCCTGGCCCGCGTTGTGCACGTAGACGGGGGCGCCGAGCTCGGCGGCGAGGATGTCGCGGACCGGCACGTCACGCCAGCCGAGGTTGGGCGCGAGCAGGCAGACGCCGGTGTGGAAGTCGGTGAGCCCGGGCAGCACCGCACCGACCGCCGCCAGCCGGGCCGACGGCAGCACCGTGCTCTCGATCGCGGCGCGCGCCTCGGCCGCCACCATCCGCAGCGCCTCCGCGGGCGCCACCCCGCCTCCTGTCGCGGCTGCGGCGTCGGTACCGGCCGCGAGCGCCGTCGGCGTGGGGAACTCCCGCCGGGCGATCTCCTCCCCCGCGGCGTCGCCGATCGCGACCGTGGTGCGCCGGGCGCCGATGTGGGCGCCGACCACCAACTGGGAGCGGGCGTTGAACTCCAGCAGGATCGGCGGGCGCCCGCCGCTCACCGCGGTCGACCCAGGCCCGATCTCGCGGACCAGCCCGTCGGCGATGAGCTCGTCGACGATCGCCGACACCGTCGGCTTCGCGAGGGTCGTCGACCTGGCGATGCTCGCGCGGGAGACCGGCCCGCCCTCCTTGACCAGTGCCAGCACCAGCGAACGGTTGACCTCGCGCATCACGTTGTGATCGGCACCGCGGCGGGGCTCGGGTGAGCGCTCACCCACACGTTCGTCTGGTCGCATAATCCGACAACGCTACCCCGGCGATCACCCGGAGGCGCGCACCCTACATTGGTATCGGACATTCCCCACCGGCTAGCTCCACAAAGCTGGCCCCGCGGCAGGCTCCGACGGCCCGTCGCGGGCACGGCGACACTCTCTGCGGGAAGGCAGTCTCAGTCATGCACATCTCGGCACGCGGCGACTACGCGGTGCGCGCCTCGCTCGGCCTGGCGGCCGCCTACCCCGCGGTCGTCTCGGCCGCCGGCCTCGCCGACGAGCAGGAGATGCCACGAAAGTTTCTCGAGGCCGTCCTCGGGGACCTGCGCCGGGCCGGCCTCGTCCGCGGCCAGCGCGGCGTCGACGGCGGGTACGTGCTGACCCGCCAGCCATCGGAGATCATGGTCGGCGACGTGCTCCGCGCCGTCGACGGCCCCCTGGCCGAGGTCCGTGGCGTGCGCCCCGAGGAGGCCATGTACTCGGGCACCGCCGAGCACCTGCAGCAGCTGTGGGTCGCGGTCCGGGCCGCCGTCCGCAACGTCCTCGACGAGGTCAGCCTCGCCGACGTCGTCCGCGGCCGGATGCCCGCCCACATCAGGCGGCTCACCACCCCGCCGCAGGCCTGGCAGCCGCGCTGAAACTCCTGAACAGCGGGTGAGCGGCGGGTTCCCGCCCTACGCTCAGGTCATGTCTAAGGCGCACGACCCCTACCTGCAGGCGGCCGAGGGCTTCCTGCACGCCATCCGCGACGAGCTGGACATGGCCGACGACCTGAAGATGGACCGGACGCTGCAGGTCACGCAGACCTACGCGCTGGTGAGCATCGCCCGCTCGCTGAACGTCCTCAGCGACCAGGCCGACACCGCCGACGACTCCCCGCTCGCCATGGCGGGCAACCTCATCAGCCGCTGACCCGGGCCTCCCGCCCGCGTCGCCTTCCGGCGCTCAGGCGGTCGTGTCGGCGGTGAACTCGTCGGCGATCCGGGTGACGTACTCGGCGGCGGCGGTGCCCGCGTTGGCCAGCTCCGACTCGACGACGGCCAGGCCGGGGGTCACCGGGACCGCGGCGAGCTCGCCGAGCAGCTCGCGCAGATGCCGCTCGGTCGCGTCGGCCTGCGGACGGACGCCGGCGGTCACGACGGTCACGGCGGCGACGTCCTTGAGACCTTCGGCGGGCAGCTGGTCGAGCAGGACCTTCAGCACGCCCGTGTACGTGCCCTTGTACGTCGGCGTCGCCACCACCAGCACGCTCGCCCGCCGGAGCCGGCTGAGCGCGTCGGCGACCGCGCCGTCCCCGGTCTGCAGCAGCCGTGTGCCCAGGGCGGCCACGTCGATGGTGTGCGGCACCGGCTGCCCGAGCCGCTCCGCCAACGCCGCCCCGACCTCCTCCGCCAGGTGCAACGTGCGAGAGTGCGGCCGCGGATTCCCCGAAAGCACAACGATCATGCCGCCGATCCTATCTCCTACCGCACAGATCGGAAATAGCGCCTACCGTTGTGGCCTCTTTCTCATGATCCGGAAGACTTTGTGCTGCTATGACGACACAAAGTCTTCCGGATCATGGAAAAGGCGCCCCGGCCGGCGCCGCGGTCTGCGCAACTACACGCGGACGGACAGGGAGGGCCCCCAGGGCCCGACCGGCGGCTGACGGGAGCAACGGCCTTACCCACGGCGGACCGGAGCAGGGAAGCTTTTTTGAAAGGTCAGACCCAGGCTCGCGGGTCTGCCACGAGGTCGCGGACGCGCTCGGGGAGCTCGCCGGTGACGACGTCCTCGATGGTGACCGTCTCGAGGATGAGCCGCTCGTTGGCGCGCAGGGCGATCCACACGTCCTGCAGGGCGGAGGCGGCACCGTGGTAGCCGAGCTCCTCGGGGCGCTGCCCGCGGACGTTGGCGAGGGGGCCGTCGATCACGCGGATGATCTCGGCGAGGCTGATCTCGCCGGCGGGGCGGGCCAGCCGGTAGCCGCCCTCGGGGCCGCGCTGGGCGACGACGATGCCGCCGCGGCGCAGCTGCAGGAGGATGCTCTCGAGAAACTTGGGCGGGATCTGCTGGGCCGATGCGAGACGGTCGGCGGTCACCAGCTTGCCGTCACCGGCCGAGGACGCCAGCTCCGCCACCGCGCGGAGGGCATAGTCGACCCGGGCTGAAAGGCGCATGACTCATCCTCCCACGCGCCGCAACAGGCCTTCCTGCACGGCGGTCGCGATGTGGCGGCCGTCGCGGGTGAACATGCGGCCGTTGGCGAGGCCGCGGGCGTCGGAGGCCGACGGGCTGATCGAGTCGTAGAGGAACCACTCGTCGGCGCGGAAGCCGCGGTGGAACCACAGGGCGTGATCGAGGCTGGCGCCGCCGTAGCCGCCGGGGCCCCAGACGGCGCCGTGCACGGCGAGCACCGAGTCCAGCAGGGTGAGATCGGAGGCGAACGTGAGCGCGCACGCGTGCAGCAGCGGGTCGTCGGGGAGCTTGCCGTCCAGGCGCATCCAGACGCGCTGCGTCGGGGAGGCGGGGCGGTCGCCGGGGCGGACCCAGCCGGGCTCGCCGACATAGCGCACGTCGATCGGGCGCTGGATCATCGACCAGATGCCGGCGCGCTCCGGGTACTTGGCGAGGCGCTCCGCCATGGTCGGCACCTCTTCCGGCGGGGGCACGTCGGCGGGCGCGGCCTCCTGGTGGTCCAGGCCGTCCTCGGGGACGTGGAACGACGCCGACATGAAGAAGATGACCTTGCCGTGCTGCTTGGCGACGGAGCGGCGCACGGAGAAGGAGCGGCCGTCGCGGATGTTCTCCACCGCGTACGTGATGGGCTCCGCCGGGTCGCCGGGGCGGACGAAGTACCCGTGCAGCGAGTGCACCTGGCGCTCCGGGTCGACGGTGCGGCCGGCGGCGACGAGCGCCTGGCCGGCGACCTGCCCGCCGAACACGCGCTGGGGGCCGACCGGCGGGCTCATGCCCAGGAACCGGTCGTCCCCCAGCGCTTCCAGGTCAAGGAGTCGGACGAGGGCGTCTACCGCCGCCTGTCCAGTCGCATGCTCGTCCACTCCTGCAATCTAGAGGTTCCTACTCGCTCTGTTCGTGTGACAGTGCTCCCAGCGTGTGGACCCGCAGCGTGTTGGTCGAGCCGGGGGTGCCGGGCGGGGAGCCCGCGACGATGACGACGTCGTCACCGGCGCTGAGCCAGGGCAGGCCGACCATGGCCATGTCGACCTGCTGGAACATCTCGTCGGTGTGCTGGACGAACGGCACGTCGAACGTCTGCACGCCCCACGACAGGGCCAGCTGGTTGCGCACCGTCGGCTCGGGCGTGAACGCGAGCAGCGGCAGCTCGCAGTGCAGCCGGGCGAGGCGGCGGACCGTGTCACCGGTCTGCGAGAAGGCGACGAGCGCCTTCGCGCCGATGTTGCGGGCGATGTTGGACGCGGCCGAGGTGAGCGCGCCGCCGCGGGTGCGGGGGTCGTGCTGCAGCCGCGGCACCGACAGCGAGCCGCCCTCGGTGGTCGCGATGATCCGGGCCATCGTGGAGACGGTCAGGATCGGGTAGCGCCCGACGCTGGTCTCGCCGGAGAGCATGACGGCGTCGGCGCCGTCGAGCACGGCGTTGGCGACGTCGGACGCCTCGGCGCGGGTCGGGCGGGCATTCTCGATCATGGAGTCGAGCATCTGCGTGGCGACGATGACCGGCTTCGCCGACTCGCGGCACAGCTGGACGGCCCGCTTCTGCACGAGCGGCACCTGGTCGAGCGGCATCTCGACGCCGAGGTCGCCGCGGGCGACCATGACGCCGTCGAAGGCCGAGACGATCTGCTCGAGGGCGGCGACCGCCTCCGGCTTCTCGACCTTGGCGATGACCGGGCGGTGCACCCGCTCCTCGTCCATGATCTCGTGGACGAGCTTGATGTCGTCGGGCGAGCGCACGAACGACAGTGCGATCCAGTCGGCGCCGAGCTGCAGCGCGAACCGGAGGTCCTCGGCGTCCTTGTCGGACAGGGCGGGGACGCTCACCGCGACGTTGGGCAGCGAGACGCCCTTGTTGTTGGAGACCATGCCGCCCTCGGTGACGAGGACGGTGATGTCGTTGCCTTCGACGCTGGTGACCTCGACGGCGACCTTGCCGTCGTCGATCAGCAGCCGGTCGCCGGCCTTCACTTCCTGCGGCAGCTTGGTGTAGGTGCACGAGACCCGGTCGGCGGTGCCGACGATGTCGTCGCTGGTGATGACGGCCGTGTCTCCGGTGCGCCACTCGTGCGGTCCGTTGGCGAAGCGACCGAGCCGGATCTTGGGACCCTGGAGGTCGGCGAGAATGCCCACGGAACGGCCGGCGGCAGCGGCGGCCTCACGGACGAGGTTGAACACCGCGGCGTGGTCCTCATGGCTGCCGTGGCTGAAGTTGAGCCGCGCGACGTCCATCCCGGCGTCGACGAGGCCGCGAATCCGCTCGGGCGACGATGTGGCGGGTCCGAGCGTACAGACGATTTTTGCGCGTCGAGTCACACGTTGAGGCTAGCCCCTCCGCCCGGTGACGATTCGGCCGACCCACGGTGGCGCCATCAGTTGAGACACTGTCCACCTGCCGTTCCCGGAGATAATCGGACGATGTCATCCAGCCCCCAGTGGCACCGGCCGATGGGCATCCGCGACACCCACGAGCCGCACCGCGTCGCGACGCCGCTCGAGCTGCTGTTCGACCTGTGCTTCGTCGTCGCCATCGCGCTGGCGGGGCAACTGCTGCACCACTCGATCGCCGAGGGTGACGTGGCGCACGGGATCGTCGCCTATCTGACGGTGTTCTTCTCCATCTGGTGGGCCTGGATGAACTTCACCTGGTTCGCTTCCGCGTACGACACCGACGACGTCGCTTACCGGCTGACGACCCTCGTGCAGATCGCCGGGGTGCTCGTCCTGGCCGCCGGCGTCACCGACGCCTTCCACGGGCACTTCGGCACCGTCACTGTCGGGTACGTCATCATGCGCGCCGCCCTGGTCACGCAGTGGCTCAGAGCGTCCGCCCGGGACGAGACCCGGCGCACTGCCCGCCGCATGGCGTTCGGCGTGGCGGCCTGCATGGTCGGCTGGTCGCTGATCCTGCTCACCCACGGCACCCCGCACCTGGTGCTCTTCGCCGTCATGGTCGCCGCGGAGCTGGCCGTGCCGATGTGGGCGGAGCGCTACCACCCCACCCCGTGGCACCCGCACCACATCGCCGAGCGCTACGGGCTGCTGTTCATCATCGTGCTCGGCGAGATCGTGCTGTCCACGACCGTGGCGGTCCAGGCGGGCTTCGTGCAGGACCGGCTGTGGTGGGTGGCCGTGAGCGGACTGGTCATCGTGTTCGCGTTCTGGTGGCTGTACTTCGATCAGCCCGCCCACCGGATCCTCGTCGACAACCGGCACGCGTTCGTGTGGGGATACGGGCACTACGTGGTGTTCGCGTCGGCGGCGGCGATCGGGGCGGGCATCGCGGTCATCGTCGACCGGCCCGACCTCTCCGGCGCGCCCGTCACCATCCCGGTGGCCACACTGCTGATGGCGCTGTGGTTCCTGCACATCCGCCCACGCACCTGGCTGGAGCCCACCGCCGCGGCGCTGATCCTGGCCGCCACCTTCGTGGGACCGTCGCTGGTCGTGACAGCAGTGGTGGCGTCGGTACTGGTGGCCGCCCGGCTGATCCTGCTGCGCTCCCGCGCCGCCCAGCGCTGTTAATGTTCGCGCTCCCCGCCGGTGAACGCCTCCGCGCGGGCCCGGCCGTCGACGCTGTGGCTGAAGACCCGCGCGTCGCCGTCGGCGGTGTGCGTCTGCCCCGTCAGCGTCGCGTGCAGCGGCAGCGCCGACGTCATCTCCGCCCGCGTCCGCGGCAGCGACGACGGGTGCGCGTCCCGGATCCACGTCACCATGTGCTCCCGGATGAAGCACCGCAGGTCCCACAGCTTCGGCGCGTCGGTCGCGCTGACCAGCGCCCGCAGCCGCATCGCGGTGCCGGTGGCCTCCACCACCTGCAGCACCGACACCCGCCCGTCCCACAGGTCGGTCGACTCCAGCGCCCGGCGGAGCTCCTCCCGCGCCTCCGGCACCGGCAGCCACCAGTCGACGTCGAGCATGACGTCCCCCAGCAGCGCCGCCTCCGTCCGCGTCCAGTTCTGGAACGGCTTCTCCGTGAAGTACGACGTCGGCAGGATCAGCCGCCGGTCGTCCCACACGTGGACCACGACGTACGAGAGCGTGATCTCCTGGATCCGCCCCCACTCCGACTCGACGATCACGACGTCCCCGAGCCGCACCGCGTCACTGAACGCCAGCTGCAGCCCCGCGAACAGGTTCCGCAGCACGCTCTGCGCCGCCAGACCCGCGATGATGCCGACGAACCCGGCACTCGCCAGCACGCTCGTGCCGAGGATCCGCGCCTGCGGGAACGTCATCAGCATCACCGCACCGGCGATCACGGCGATCGTCGCCACCGTCACCCGCCGGATCATCACCACCTGCGTGTGCACCCGCCGCGCCTGCCGGTTGTCCGGCACGTCCGTCCTGAACCGCGCCAGCGCCGCATCCTCCGCCACCACCAGCAACCCGGCGACCAGCCATGCCGCCGTACCGATGATGAGCAGCTGCTCCACGTGCAGGAACGTGGGCCGCCAGTCCGCCTCGTCCGCCGTCCACCGAACCGAGAAGTAGATCGCCGACAGCACCACCACCCACTGCGCCGGCCGGTGCGCCCTGTTCGCCAGCTCGGTCAGCAACACCGACCGCCGCCCCACCCACAACAGGACCAGATGCACCCCCTGCACCACCACCAACGCAACGAGCGCCGCCCCGAGCGCAATCCCCAGCGGCTTGAGCGTGTCGATGAGCGTGTCTCGCATTCGGCGCTAGGTACCCGGGCCCCCTGGCCGCCTAACGTGTCCTGCGTCGCACCCACCAGCCAACCACCCCGCCAACCGCCACCACCGCCACCACGACCCACCCGACGCCCCAACCCCCACCGCCCGGCCCCCGTCCCCGACCCGCCCCCGGCACCCCCGTGACCTGAACCCCAGCCGCCGGCACCTCAGCCGTCAACGCCGCCACCGGATCGACAATCCCGAACCCGAACTCCTCATCCCGCCCCGGCTTCCCCCGATCCGTCGCGGTCGCCGTCAACCGCCGCACCACTTCAGCCGCGGACAGCCCAGGAAACTTCGCCCGCACCAACGCCACCACCCCAGCCACAATGGCCGTCGAGTCACTCGTCCCCTCACCAACCACATACTTCCCGAACGCCCCAATCGAAACGATCTCCACCGCCGGCGCCGCCAGCACCACCTCCGGCCCAGTAGCCGAAATCGCCGCATGATTCCCGCCCTTGTCACTCCCCGCCACCGCCACCACCCCAGGCAACTTCGCCGGAAACCCCACCTGCTTGCTCTTCGGCGTGTTACCGACCCCCGCCACCACCACGACATCCGCCTTGACAGCGGCCGCGACCGCATCCTTCACCTGCGAATATTCGCTCGTCCCTGCCGCGATGCAGATGACTTTCGCGCCTTGGCCGACCGCCCACATGATGCCGTCCGCCAGATCGATCGGCGAACCACCGAACTCGCTGTGCAGCGTCTGCACAGGCAGAATGGTCGCCTCCGGCGCGATACCGAGCACTCCGGCGTTGTTGGGAAGGCCACGCCCGGCGATGAGGCCGGCCATGGCCGTGCCGTGTCCGTCCGTATCAGCCTTGCCGTTGCCGGTCGGCTGCTCCCCGAACTCCTTACCGTTGAGTACCGCGCCGGCCAGCTCTCCGTGACGATCATCGACACCGGTATCCGTGACCGCGACAACAACCCCCGCACCCCGGCTGATCGTCTGGGCCTGCGAAATCCGCAGCGCCTGCAGATGCCACTGCCGGTCACGAATGCTGTCAGCCGCCGCGAGCCGCTGAAACCCGACGACGGTCGTCACCGACACCAGGCAGAGCACCACTGCCCAGCGAACCGCCTTCAACGGTCAAGTCCGAGGACGCCCGGACCCGGATCATGTGCACGGACCGGCGGAACATCGATCACCGGCGGCACCCCCTGCTCCACCGACCATTGTTCGCCCGCACCCTCCCGCGGCACGCGACGCGTGCTGGCGGAGTTGTCGCGATGGCCGACGCCGGCCGCTCCACGCAGGGCCGCGCCACCAACCCCTGGCGCACCCGCCACCGGCCGACCGGCCAGTCCCCCACCGCTGTTGACGCCGCGTATGCCACCCGCCGCGGCCGAACCCGGCATCGTCGATTCGACCGGGAGCCTCACACCGCCCAGCACCCGTCCCGGACCCAACAGCGACGGCGCGGCCGGACCACCGGGTCCCGCAGCCGCGCCAGCCGCAGGAAGAATGTCTCTTGGCGTCGCCGGTACAGATTCCGCAGGCCCGACCGCCAGCCCGAACTCCTCCCCGGGCAGAGTCACAGCGGGCCGGGGCGGATCGAACCGCGGCATCGCAGGAACGCCTCCCCCGAGCCTCGCTACGCTTCCACCCGTGGCGCCTCCGCCACCCACCCCACCACTCGGCGGAGCGACGACATCGGTCTGCATCCCGAACGGCTCGTAGACAGGCAGTTGGACATCCATCCCGGCCGCAGGATCCGCCACCGCCGCATCAGCTTCCCTGAGAATGCGCCGAGCGTGCTCGTCCAGCAGCCCCCGCGCCTGCTCCCCCACCCGCTGGTCGGGCAGATGCTCCGTTCGCCGATACTCCTCGACCAGCGGCGCAAGCTCAGCACGAGCCTGACCCAGCGCGTCAACGACGAGCGCCACCCGGCTCCGCACCTCCGCCGCACCCACCGCGGTCAGAGACATTGCTCGAATCATGTCGTTGAGCCGCTGGACGAACGCGCTCGCCGCCTCGCTCTTCTCCGGCGGCCACCCTTCGGCGAGCTGGTCCCGCAGGATCCGCAGGCGGTCGCGCTGCGTCTCCAGGGCGGTCTGCTGACGACGCAGTGTCGCCAGGTGCAGGTGAGCATCGTCCTCGTCGTCCGCCGCGACCATCTCCCACAACTGCGGCAACCGCCACCGCTTGTACGTCTCACCCATCAGACCGGCCCCACCACACACCACCCAACCGGCACATGATCACTCACCGCGTCCTCCCCGCCACGATGCGCAATAGACAACGGTGACGGTACCGCACACTCAGAACCCCACAACGCCCTCGATTCGCACCACCCGCACAGCACGACACCCGCTACCTCCGCCGCCTGACCAGCAGCCCCACAAACACCAGCAGCACCCCACCACCGACAACCACCCACACAACCCCCGACCACCCCCCACGCTCCTCCGGCACCCCCACCCCAGACGAAGCCACCGACGGCACCACACTCGGCACCGAAGCCGTCAACGCCGCCACCGGATCAACAATCCCGAACCCGAACTCCTCATCCCGCCCCGGCTTCCCCCGATCCGTCGCGGTAGCCGTCAACCGCCGCACCACCTCCACAGCAGACAACCGCGGAAACTTCGCCCGCACCAACGCCACCACCCCAGCCACGATCGCCGTCGCGTTGCTGGTTCCGTCGGCTGTGCCGTACTTGCCGAAAACGTCCAGCGAGATGATGTCGACCGCGGGTGCGGCGATCAGTACCTCCGGGCCTGTCGCCGAAATCGCCGCGTGGTTGCCGTCTCGGTCCGTTCCGCCCACCGCGAGCACGCCTGGAATCTTCGCCGGAAACCCCACGTGTCTCGTGGCAGGAGCATTGCCCGTGCCGGCGACCACGACGACGTCGGCGCGTATGGCCGCCTCAATCGCACTCCTGACCTCGGGATACTCACTGGTGACGGCCGCGATGCAGATGACTCTCGCGCCATGCTGAACGGACCACTCGACACCTGCCGCGAGATTGGTCGGTGACCCGCCGAACTCGCTGTGAACGGTTTGAACGGGCAGGATCGTGGCCTTGGGTGCGATGCCCAGGATTCCGCTCTCGCCAGGAAGTCCTCGGCCCGCGATCAGACCAGCCATCGCAGTGCCGTGTCCGTCGGTGTCGGCCTTGCCATCCCCCGTCGCGCCTTCGCCGAACTCTTTGCCCGCGATCACAGCTCCGGCAAGTTCGGGATGCCGATCATCGACTCCGGTATCCGCAACGGCGACTATGACGCCTGCGCCCTGGCTCAATTGCTGCGCCTTGATGACGTCGAGCGCAGCGAGGTGCCACTGTCTGCTCCGCACGCTGTCAGCCCGGGCCGCATTCGGTGATGCCGTGACGACTGCGATCATGGTCGACAGCACGAGGGCAAGCGCTCGACGTCTGGTCAACGGTCGATTCCGAGGACTCCGGGGCCCGGATCGTGCGGCCGGTCCTTCGGCGCTTCAATCATCGGTGCCACACCTTCGGGCGCGACCCACTGCCCGTCAGGATCGGCATGTGACGCCTGCCGTCGTGTCGCGTACTCCTCGAATGAGCGATCACGGTATCCACCGGAAGCGCTCGTTCCAGATCTGACCGCCGGGCCGCCCGGCGCCCCGCGGCTCATCGGTGCTCCTCCAACACCGGTCCGCGGCATCACGGAAGCACCGGTCTGCGGCATTCCCACCATCGGTCCGCGAACATTCGGCGCTCGCAACTCCGACTGACCAGGAACGATGACGGGACCCCCGATGACGCCGTTCGAAATTGCCGACACGGCTCGCGTACCGAAGCCGCCGGATGCGCTGGAATCCAGAGGACTGCCGCCGACCGCGGAGATTTGCGGTTCGACGCGCCGATCGACCGCCAGATCGAAGCCTTCGTCGATGTCGTCGTGGCGGATCGGAGCAGGTGGCTCGAACGCGGGAGACGCTGGCCGGCCCGAAACACGAGAAGCAACAAAGCCACGATCGCCGCCTCTTGGCGTACGCGGGTCGCTTCCGGGAACCTGTGCCGGAACAGCCGACTCCAGTTGGACACGGTCGCGAATGACACCATAGGTGGGCAGAGTCACGGCCAATCTCGCTGTCGCCTCGGCCACCACCTTGTCCGTGCCCATGAAGACCTCACGCGCCCGTTCATCCAACGACTTCTGCACCTGTCGCACGATTCTCGGGTCAGGGTGCGGAACAGCGGATTCGTACTTGGCGACCAGTGGCGCGAGATCGGTGCGAGCGTCGCCCAACGCCGCGACGATGTGCGCCAGGTTCGTCCTGACCTCGGCGGCCCCAATCGCCGCCTGTGTCATCGCCTCGATCATGTCGTTGACGCGTTGCTGGAATGCCAACGCCGCCCCACTGCGCTCAGGCGGCCATCCTTCGGCGAGGTGGTCTCGTAGGAGCCGCAGGCGGTCGCGTTGGGTTTCCAGGGCGGTCTGCTGGCGGCGCAAGGTGGCCAGGTGCAGGTGGGCGTGTTCGGGGTCGTCGGCGGTCAGCATCTCCCAGAGTTGGGGCAGGCGCCAGCGCTGGTACGACTCGGCCATCAGAGTGACCTGCCAGTCCTCGGGTCGTGCTGGGCGGCCCACAGCGCGTCGTCGACCTTGGCTGAGGCGACGGCCAGCGCGGTCTTGAACTGGTCGCCGCTCAGTGTGTCCGCGTGGGAGTATGCCGCCGCGACCTCCTCGGCTGCCTGCACGAACACCGCGCCGTTGTGGATGAAGGCGTCCATCAGGTCCAGGAGTTCGATGAGCTTCCGGTGGTACAGCGTCGCCGCCGCCTGCACGTCTGGGCTGGCCGTGCGGGTCCCGAACGTCGGGGTGTCGACGAACGTGCGCAGGATCTGGTCGTGCTCCGGCGACAGATGGCCGCTCAGGTCGGCCCGCAAGCCGGCCCCGAACGACCGGACGGCCTCCAGGTCGACGCTGAACCCCGCCGCATGATCACTCACCGCGTCCTCCCCGCCACGATGTGCAATAGACAGACGTGACGGTACCGCACGTTCAGAACCTCAAGACGCCCCGTTTCGCACCAACCGCAAAGCGTGACAACACCTACCGCCGCCGACGCCAGGCCACGAGACCGGCGCACCCGAGCACCAGCCCCGCACCAACAACCGCCCACACAACAGGCGACCGACCCGGCCGCTGAGACGACCCAGGCGATGGCGATGGCGATGCCGAGGCGGAGGACGAGGCCGCCGGGACAGAAGCCGTCAACGCCCCGACCGGATTGACGATGCCGTACCCGAACTCGTCGTCCCGTCCCGGCTTGCCCCGGTCGACAGCGGTGGCCGTCAACCGCCGTACCACCTCCGCGGCCGGCAACTGCGGAAACTTCGACCGCACCAGCGCCACCACCCCAGCCACGATCGCCGTCGAGTTGCTCGTGCCCTCACCGGTTACATACCTGTCGAAGGCACCTGTCGAGACGATGGCCACCGCCGGTGCGGCGAGCAGCACTTCCGGCCCGGTGGTGGAGATGGCGGCGTGATTGCCACTCTTGTCAGTCCCGGCGACCGCCACGACACCTGGGACGTTCGCCGGAAACGCGACCTGCCGCGTGTTCGTCGTGTTGCCGGCAGCGGCGACGACGACCACGTCGGCGGCGATGGCAGCCTCCACCGCTCGCCTGACCTCCGGATATTCACTGGTTCCGGCGGCGATGCAGATGACCTTGGCCTTCTGTGAGACGGCCCAGTCGATGCCCGCACCGAGGTTTACGGGCGAGCCGCCGAACTCGCTGCGAATGGTGCGGACAGGCAGGATCTGCGCCTTCGGGGCCACGCCGAGCACCCCGGAGTTGGAGGCGAGTCCACGACCGGCGATCAGCCCAGCCATTGCCGTGCCGTGGCCGTCGGTGTCGGTCCTGCCGTCGCCGCCGGCCTGCTCGCCGAACTCCTTGCCGGCGACCACCGCAGCGGCAAGCTCACCGCGCCGCGCGTCGACACCGGTGTCCGCGACCGCCACCAGCACGCCTTCACCCTGACTCAGGCGTTGCGCGGCTGGGATGTCGAGGGCGGCCAGGTGCCACTGGCGGTCGCGAATCTCGTCTGCGGCGGCACCGACCGGCAACGCCAGCATGACCGCGATCGACAACACCAAAGCGACAACACGAGCAGTGAGCTTCAACGGTCGATCCCGAGCACGCCCGGACCGGGGTCGTGCGTGGTCGGCGGCTTGGCCTCGAGCACGGGTGGCACCCCTTCCAGGACCGTCCAGGTGCCTTCACCGTTTGCCTGTGGTGTTCGGCGACGCGCGGCGTACTGATCGGACGACTGATCCCCATGTCCGCTGGTCATGGCCGCCGGACGTCGCATGCCCGCAACAGGTGCAGAACCCGCACGCCCCGATCCAGCAGGCGGCGACCCGCCGATCATCGGCGTGCCCAACGGGCGAACCGCCGATCCGCCCTCCGCGACAGGGCCGGGCACCCCGAGCCCGCCGCGTGAGCCGATGACGGGATAGGTCAGCGGTTCGCCGCCGGCCGACCAGGCAGGTACCGACGTGCTTCCGGACACCGCAAGTCCGGGAGTGTTGCCGGTTTGACTGCCGGCAAGGCCGACTTCGTCGTCAGGCACCGGCATCGGCGGTTCGAATCGCGGTGCGGGCAGCGACACGAGTGCGTCGCGTCCGCCCGACGTGAGGTTCATTGCTCCGTTTCCAGCGTCGCCAGGTTGCGTCGTACCGGGTACGGCTGCCGGAATCGTCTCTTGAGCACTGAATCGGGTGTAGATCGGCAGGGGCGCATCGAGCATCCCCAGGGCGTGCACCACCGTGGCGTCGGCCGCGATGAGCGCGTCTCGCGCCCGTTGATCCAATGCGCTCTTCGCATGCTGCGTGATTCTGGGATCGGCGACCTTGGACACCTTGTCGTACTCCGTGACCAACGACGCCAGGGTCGAACGTGACTCCTGGATCACGTTGACGATGTGGGCGAGGGCTGCACGGACCTCACCCGCTCCACGAGCCGCACCCGTCATGGCGTCGATCATGTCGTTCAACGCGTCGATGAACGCCGTGGAGGCTTCGCTCTTGGATGGGGGCCAGGAGTTGGCGAGGTGGTCTCGTAGGGAGCGCAGGTGGTCGCGCTGGGCTTCCAGGGCGGTCTGCTGGCGGCGCAAGGTGGCCAGGTGCAGGTGGGCGTCCGTGGCGTTGTCGGCGGCGACCATCTCCCACAGCTGGGGCAGGCGCCATCGGTGGTAGGTCTCGGCCATCAGACCGGCACCGGATGGTGATCACTCATCGCGTCCTCCCCGCCACGATGTGCAATTGACAGTCGTGACGGTACCGCAGGGTCAGCCGTGGTAGGAGGAGGGCATGTCGCAGGCTTCGAGGCTCTGCTCGTAGCCGTCGAAGAAAGCGCCGGTGCGTTGGGCGGCGGAGCCGTGGGCGCCTTCCTGGAACCAGGGTTCGTCGTCGGGGTCGGCGACGGAGAGGAGGCCGTTGCGCAGCTCGTCCAGGTCGCCGTCCTCGAGGGTGAAGTCGCCGACCTTGATGGAGTCGCCGATGTAGGCGCCGGCGAAGCAGTCGGCCTGGAGCTCCTGGTAGATGGTGAAGGCGTACTCGATGCCGAGGCGTTGCTGGATGGCGTGGCCGTATTCGTGGCCGAGGAGGTAGAAGACGAAGGCGTCGCCGAGGTCCTTGTAGACCTCCTCCGACCAGTTCACGTCGTACGCGATGAAGTCGCCGATGGGGCAGTAGGCGGCGTTCTGCGTCGGGATCGGTTGGGAGCCGCACATGACCTCGCCGTCGATGCGGTAGGGCACGATGCGGGAGACGGGCTTGAAGCCGACGATCCGGGAGCTCCAGTAGCGTTCGACGACCTTCACCGCGATGCGGACGTCGTTGGCGAACGTGGAGTCGGGCGCCGCGGCCGGCACGGGCGTCGAGGGGGAATACGTGGGCGCGGAGTAGGCCGGGGGCGTGTACGAGGGACGCGGCGCGGGGAACGGCGGCGCGGACGGGATGGTCGGCGCCCAGAACGGTGTGGTGTCGGCGAAGGCGGCCTCGGAGGGGAGCACCGCGAGGCCCACGACGAGCAGCGAGAGGATGAGCGGGCGTTTCATGGCCGAGGGGTACCCGGGAGCGGCCCCGCGAACAGGACCGCTCCCGATTAGCAACCCGTCAGGCGGTCAGGGCGCCCGCGCTCGGCTCGACCGGTGCCGGTAGGGTGCCGTCGCCGCCGAGGTAGGCGTGGATCGACGCCGCCGCGGAGCGGCCCTCGGCGATGGCCCAGACGATGAGTGACGCGCCCCGGTGCATGTCGCCGGCGACGAAGACGCCCGGCGTGGCCGACTGCCAGTCGGCGCCGGTGTCGATGCCGCCGCGACGGTTGCGGGTCAGGCCGAGGTTGGTCAGCAGCGGGCCGGGTTCGGTGCCCTCGAAGCCGATCGCGAGCAGGACCAGCTCCGCGGGGTAGAGCCGCTCGGTGCCGGGGATCTCGGTGACGACCCGCCGGCCGTCCACTCTGGACACCTGCACCTCGGCGATGCGCACGCCGGTGAGCTCGCCGTCGTCGTTGCCCTCGAAGGCGGTGACGGCGACCGCGAAGGCGCGCGCGCCGCCCTCCTCGTGCGCGGGGTAGTTGCGCAGGATCCAGGGCCACGTCGGCCACGGGTCGCGCGCCTCGTCGCGGGTGGACGGGGGCACCGGGTACTGGTCGAGCTGGAGCACGGACTTCGCGCCCTGCCGGTGCGCGACGCCGAGGCAGTCGGCCGCCGTGTCGCCACCGCCGATGATGATCACGTTCTTGTCGAAGGCGGAGATCGACGCGGACGGCACGCGCCCGGCGACGACCCGGTTGGCCTCGACGAGGTGCTCCATCGCGAGGTGTACCCCGGAAAGCCCCCGGCCCTCGATCTCGACGTCGCGGGCGGCCAGGGCGCCGCAGGCGAGCAGGAGCGCGTCGTGGCGGGCCCGCAGGTCGTCGACGGAGACGGTGACGCCCACGTTGACGCCGGTCTCGAAGCGGACACCCTCGGCGCGCAGCTGGTCCAGCCGCATGTCGATGTGCCCCTTCTCCAGCTTGAAGTCGGGGATGCCGTAGCGCAGGAGCCCGCCGAGGGCGTCGTCCCGCTCGTACACCACGACGTCGTGACCGGCGCGGGCCAGCTGCTGCGCGGCGGCGAGCCCCGCGGGGCCCGAGCCGACGACGCCGACGCTCTTGCCGGACCGCTCGGGCGCCGGACGGGGGGTGACCCGGCCGGCGGCCACCGCACGGTTGATGATCTCGACCTCGACCTGCTTGATCGTGACGGGCTGGCCGCCGGCGATCGACAGGACGCACGCGGCCTCGCACGGCGCGGGGCACAGCCGCCCGGTGAACTCCGGGAAGTTGTTGGTCGCGTGCAGGGCCTCGATGGCGAAGTCCCAGTTGCCGGTGCGGACGAGGTCGTTCCAGTCGGGGATGCGGTTGCCGAGCGGGCAGCCGTCGTGACAGAACGGGATGCCGCAGTCCATGCAGCGGGTCGCCTGCTCGGCGATCAGCTCGTCGGACGCGGGCGGGTACACCTCGCGCCAGTCGCGCAGCCGGACCGGGACGGGGCGGCGGGCGGGCAGGCGCCGCTCGTACCGCAGGAAACCGTTCGGGTCAGGCACGCGCCACCTCCATGACCGCCTCGTCGACGTCGCGGCCGGCCGCCTCGGCGGACCGCCTGGCCTCCATGACGCGCTTGTAGTCGCGCGGCACGACCGCCGTGAAGGCTGCCACGGAAGTGTCCCAATTGTCCAGGATGCGCGCGGCCACCGCGGAACCGGTCTCGGCGAGGTGCGCCTCGACCAGCGAGCGCAGCGCCTCTGCGGAGGTGACCGGCTCCAGGTCCACCAGTTCGGCGTTGACCAGCGTGTGGTCGAGGTTCCAGATGTACGCGACGCCACCCGACATACCGGCGGCGAAGTTCCGCCCGGTGGGGCCGAGCACGACCACGGTGCCGCCGGTCATGTACTCGCAGCCGTGGTCGCCGACGCCCTCGACGACGGCGGTCGCGCCGGAGTTGCGCACGGCGAACCGCTCCCCCGCCTTGCCGCGCATGAACAGCGTCCCGCCGGTGGCCCCGTACAGGGCCGTGTTGCCGCCGATGATCTGGTCCTCGGCGACGAACGTGGCGGTCGGGTCGGGGGTCACGACGAGCTTGCCGCCGGACAGGCCCTTGCCGACATAGTCGTTGGCGTCGCCGAGGAGCCGGAGGGTGACGCCGTGCGGGACCCAGGCGCCGAAGGACTGCCCGGCGGTGCCGCGCAGCGTGACGTCCACGGTGCCGTCGGGCAGGCCCGCGCCGCCGACCCGGCGGACGATCTCGCCGCCGAGCATCGCGCCGACGGAGCGGTGCTCGTTGCGGACGGCGATCTCCAGCTTGATCGGCGTGCCCTCGTCGAGGGCGGGCGTGACCGCGGCGATGAGCTGGTTGTCCAGCGCCCGCTCCAGGCGGTGGTCCTGCTTGGTGGTCTGGCGCCGGGCGGCGTCGTCGGCGAGCGGCGGGACGTGCAGCAGCGGGGTCAGGTCGAGCCCGCCGGCCTTCCAGTGGTCGACGGCCGAGCGGACGTCGAGCAGCTCGGTGTGGCCGATCATCTCGTCGAGCGTGCGGAAGCCCAGCTCGGCCAGGTAGCCGCGGACCTCCTCGGCCATGAACCAGAAGAAGTTCTCGACGAACTCGGGCGAGCCCGTGAACTTCTTGCGCAGCGCCGGGTTCTGGGTGGCGATGCCGACCGGGCACGTGTCGAGGTGGCAGACGCGCATCATGATGCAGCCCGACACGATGAGCGGCGAGGTCGCGAAGCCGAACTCCTCGGCGCCGAGCAGCGCCGCGATGACGACGTCACGGCCGGTCTTGAGCTGGCCGTCGACCTGGACGCTGACCCGGTCGCGCAGCCCCGACAGCAGCAGCGTCTGCTGGGTCTCGGCGAGGCCGAGCTCCCACGGCGTGCCGGCGTGCTTGAGCGAGTTGAGCGGCGAGGCGCCGGTGCCGCCGTCGTGGCCGGAGATGAGGATGACGTCGGCCTTGGTCTTCGCCACGCCGGCGGCGACCGTGCCGACGCCGACCTCGGAGACCAGCTTCACGTGGACGCGGGCCGCCGGGTTGACGTTCTTCAGGTCGAAGACCAGCTGGGCGAGGTCCTCGATGGAGTAGATGTCGTGGTGCGGCGGCGGGGAGATCAGCCCGACGCCGGGGGTGGCGTGGCGGGTCTTGGCGATCCAGGGCCACACCTTGTTGCCGGGCAGCTGGCCGCCCTCGCCGGGCTTGGCGCCCTGGGCCATCTTGATCTGCAGGTCGTCGGCGTTGACCAGGTACTCGGTGGTCACGCCGAAGCGTCCGCTGGCGATCTGCTTGATGGCGGAGCGGCGGCGCGGGTCGTGCAGGCGCTCGGGGTCCTCGCCACCCTCGCCGGTGTTGGACTTGCCGCCGATGTTGTTCATCGCGATGGCGAGGGTCTCGTGCGCCTCCATGGAGATGGAGCCGTAGGACATGGCGCCGGTCGCGAAGCGCTTGACGATCTCGGTGGCCGGCTCGACCTCCTCGATCGGCACGGCGGGGCGGACCCCGGTGCGCAGTTCGAACAGGCCGCGCAGGGATCCGGCCTGGCCCGCGAGCTCGTCGACCTTCGCGGTGTACCGCCGGAAGACGTCGAACTGCTTGGACCGGGTCGCGTGCTGGAGGAGGAACACCGTCTCCGGGTTGAACAGGTGCAGCTCACCCTCGCGGCGCCACTGGTACTCGCCGCCGACCTCGAGCCGGCGGTGCGCCCGCTCGGCGTCGTTGGCCGGGTAGGCGCGGGCGTGCCGCGCGGCGATCTCGGCGTGGATCTCGGCGAGGCCGATGCCGCCGATCTTGCTCGGGGTGCCGGTGAAGTACCGCTCGACGAGGCGCGGGTCGAGACCGACGGCCTCGAAGACCTGGGCGCCGCAGTACGAGCTGACGGTCGAGATGCCCATCTTCGACATAATCTTCAGGACGCCCTTGCCGAGCGCCTTGACGTAGTTGTAGATCGCCTTCTCGGGGTCGACGCCGGGCAGCGCGCCGGTGGCGATGAGGTCCTCGGCGCTCTCGAAGGCGAGGTACGGGTTGACCGCCGAGGCGCCGAACCCGGACAGCAGCGCGACGTGGTGCACCTCGCGGCAGTCGCCGGACTCGACGACCAGCGACACCTGGGTGCGGGTCTGCTCGCGCACCAGGTGCTGGTGGACGGCGGCGGTGAGCAGCAGCGACGGGATCGGCGCCAGGTCGACGGTCGAGTCGCGGTCGGACAGGACCAGGACCCGCACGCCGTCCTCGATCGCCTCGGACACGCCGCGCATGATCTCCACGAGGCGCCGCTTGAGACCGGTCGCGCCGTCGCGGATCGGGTACAGGCCGGAGACCCGGACGGCCTTGAAGCCGGGCAGGTCGCCGTCGTCGTCGATGTGCAGCAGCTTCGCGAGGTCGTCGTTGTCGATGACCGGGTACGGCAGGGCGATCTGCCGGCAGGACGCCGGGCCGGGCTTGAGCAGGTTGCCCTCGGGGCCGATGGTCGCGGCGACGCTGGTGACGATCTCCTCGCGGATCGCGTCCAGCGGCGGGTTCGTGACCTGGGCGAAGAGCTGCGTGAAGTAGTCGTACATCAGCCGCGGCCGGGTCGAGAGCACGGCGACGGGCGTGTCGGTGCCCATCGAGCCCAGCGGCTCGGCGCCGGCCCGCGCCATCGGCCCGATGAGGATCTTCAGCTCCTCCTCGGTGTAGCCGAAGGTCTGCTGGCGACGCTGCACGGAGTCGTGCGTGTAGACGACGTGCTCCCGCTCGGGCAGCGTGTCGAGGTCCATGAGCCCGGCGTGCAGCCAGTCCCCGTAGGGCTCGGCCTGCGCCAGCTCGGACTTGATCTCGTCGTCGGTCTTGATGCGGCCGGCGGCGGTGTCGACGAGCAGCATCTTGCCGGGCGCCGAGCGGCCCTTGGCCACGATCGTCGCCGGGTCGAGGTCGAGCACGCCCGCCTCGCTGGCGAGCACGATGAGGCCGTCGGCGGTCTGCCACCAGCGGCCGGGGCGCAGCCCGTTGCGGTCCAGGACCGCGCCGACGACCGTGCCGTCGGTGAAGGCGACGCTCGCCGGGCCGTCCCACGGCTCCATCAGGCAGGCGTGGAAGCGGTAGAACGCCTTGCGGAGCGGGTCCATCCGAGGGTCGTTCTCCCACGCCTCGGGGATCATCATGAGCACCGCGTGCGGCAGGCTCCGGCCCGCCAGGTGCAGCAGCTCGAGCACCTCGTCGAAGTTGGCGGAGTCGGACGCCTCGGGCGTGCAGATCGGGAAGAGCCGGCGGATGTTGCCGGGCAGGTTCTCGGTCGACAGGAGGGCCTCGCGGGCCGCCATCCAGTTCCGGTTGCCCCGGATGGTGTTGATCTCCCCGTTGTGGGCGATCAGCCGGTACGGGTGCGACAGCTCCCACGAGGGGAACGTGTTGGTCGAGAAGCGGGAGTGGACCAGCGCGATCGCCGACGTGACGCGCTCGTCGGACAGGTCGGGGAAGAACGACACGACCTGGTCGGGGGTGAGCATGCCCTTGTAGGTGATGGTGCGCGAGGACAGCGACGGCAGGTAGAGCTGGATGCCGCGCTCGCGGGTCTCCCGCTCGGTCTGCTTGCGCACGCAGTAGACGACCCGGTCCAGGTCCAGGTCGGACAGCACGGCGCCGGGCGCGCCGAGCCGCTCCGCGCTGATGAAGACCTGCTTGATGCGCGGCATCGCGGCGAGCGCGGTCGCGCCGAGGTCGGAGGCGTCGGTCGGGACGTCGCGCCAGCCGAGCACGTGGGCACCCTCGACGAGGGCGTACTTCTCCAGGACGCGCATCGCGCGCTGGGCGGCCTCGTCGTCGACGGGCAGGAACGCCAGGCCGGTCGCGTAGGAGCCGGCGGGCGGCAGGTCGATCCCGGTCCCGGCGGTGACGTCCCTGAGGAACGCGTCCGGGATCTGGATCATGATGCCGGCACCGTCACCGGTGTTCTGCTCGGCCCCGCGGGCACCTCGGTGGTCCATGCGCAGCAGCGCGGACAGCCCCTTGTGCACGACGTCATGGGACCGGCGGCCGTGGATATCGGCCACGAACGCGACCCCGCAGGCGTCGTGCTCAAAAGCAGGGTCGTACAGACCCTGCGGCTGCGGTCCCGGGTAACCCATCGGGCCTCCTGACGTCATCGATTGCGAGTCGGGACAACGTCGGCCCTAAAAACACCTTACGGAGCAGTCTTGCCAGTGTACGCGAAGATTGCGGCGCGATCCTCATGTGTTGTCCCGACCGGCCGCCACGCGCGATGCCGACCAACGTACCGCCTGTACCGCCGGACGGCCTACAACGTGAGATCGTGACAAATCCCACGAGCCGCAGGTGGGGGCGCTGCGGATGGTCCGTTACCGAATCGGGACGCAACCTCCGGCAGTCTGGAACACGTCCAAGGAGCGGATGGCTCGGGCCGTCCGTTACTTCCTACGATGATGCACGGCAAGATCGCCCGCCACCAGTTCGGCGACGAGTTGAACCGGCTGGCACAAACCTGGGATACACCGGCGTAGTTCACCGGCGCATGCTCGACCTCAACAACGCTAGCCCAACGAAGGAGGTGTGGACATGGGAGTCTCCGCACGCGCACTGGCCACGATCACCGCCCTTGCCGGCCTGATCGCCCTCTCTGCTTGCAGCGCTGACGAAAAGCCCAAATGGAGCGACAACAGCAACAGTGCCGGCGGCCCCTCGGCTTCCGCGTCCGCCGCGCAGCCAACCGCGACCCTCACCGCGCCCGCCGACGGCGCGACCGGCGTCTCCACCGCCACCGAGCTCGCCCTGCAGGCGGCGCCCGGCGCGAATGCGTCGGTCACCCTGACGGACGCCTCCGGTGCGGCGGTCGACGGCGGCCTGCGCTCCGACGGCACGACCTGGATCCCGGCGAAGCAGCTCAAATACGGCACGCAGTACACGGCGACCGTGACCTCCGCCGGCGACACCGCCGGGAAGAAGGTCACGTTCACGACCATGGCGAAGCCCGGCAAGACGGTCAACGTGTCGACCGCCCTGTCCGACAACAAGGTCTACGGGGTGGCCATCCCGATCGTCGTCCGCTTCGGCTCCAGCGTCCCTCAGGAGCTGCGGGCGAGCGTCGAGAAGCGGCTGCTCGTCACCAGCACGCCTCCGCAGGTCGGCACCTGGTACTGGTTCAACGGCGGCGAGGTGCACTTCCGCCCGAAGGAGTACTGGCAGACCGGCACGAAGGTCAGCGTCCGCCTGGCGACGGGTGGCCTGCAGCTGACCAAGACCGGCTGGGGCACCAAGGACGTCACGACCAACTTCACCATCGGTGACAAGATCGTCATGGTCACCGACGACAAGACCCACCAGATGACGGTGGAGAAGAACGGCGAGGTCATCAAGACCATCCCGGTGAGCCTCGGCAAGGCCAAGACGCCGAGCTCCAGCGGTGCCATGGTGATCATGGACAAGCAGCAGTCCGAGCTGTTCGTGTCGACCGACCCGTCCGACCCCTACCGCGAGACCGTGTACCTGACGCAGCGCATGACCAGCGGCGGCGAGTACATCCACGCGGCCCCGTGGTCCGAGGGCGACCAGGGCAAGCGCAACGTCTCGCACGGCTGCACGAACGTCTCGCAGAAGAACGCGAAGTTCCTGTTCGACCTGACGAAGATCGGCGACATCCACATCGTCAAGAACACCCCGCGCAAGCTCGCGTGGGGCAACGGCTGGACCGACTGGGACAAGACCTGGGACGAGTACGTCAAGGGCAGCGCCCTCCCGCCGCCGGCCGCGCCGGCCGCGGACCCGAGCGCCAGTCCTTCGGTGACCGTGTCGCCCTCCGCGTGACGCCTTGAAGGGGCCGCTGTCCCCGCCCACCGCAACGGCGGGCTGACAGCGGCCCCTTCGCTGTCTCATGATGGCTGCCGTGCTCGACTGGATCGACCCGACGTTCCACGCCACCGAGGTGATCCTCACGGTGCTGGTGATCGTCGTCCTGACCGTCACGGTCCTGCGGGCCTCACCGGACCGGATGCGGGCGCGGATCGCCGCCGGCGGCCTCGTCGCGGCGTTCCGCCGGTCGGCGGCGACGAACACCCTGACCGCCCTCATCGCCCTCGAGGCGGCCCTCGTCGGCCCCGGCCTGACCCTCACCGACCTCGGCCTGCGGCCCGTGACCCTCGGCGACGCCGCGATCGCGCTGGCCCTGTCCGCCGCGGCCGCCGGCACCGCCGCGGTGCTGACCGTCCGGTCCGGCCCCATCGACCCGGACGACGATCCGCTCGCGTTCCTGCGGCCCACGACGCCGCTGGAGCGACGCTGGGCGGCCGCCGGGGCCGTCGCGGCCGGGACCGGCGAGGAGATCGTGTTCCGTGGCCTGTTCATCGCCGCCGGCGTCGGCGTCCTCGGCCTCCCCGCGTGGGCGGCGGCCGTCCTCTCGGCGCTGCTGTTCGGGCTCGGCCACCGCTACCAGGGCCTGCGGGGCGTGGTCGCCACCACCGGGGCGGCGGTCGTGTTCACCGTCCTGTACGCGCTGACCGGCAACCTGCTCGTGCCGATCGCCCTGCACATCACTGTCGACCTGGTGTCGCTGCTGCTCGTGCCGATGTTGCTCGCCCGGCGGGCGGCCGCATCATGAACGGCATGTTCGAATGGGTCACCCCCGGGTTCGATCCGGCCGCCACCGTCCTGGTGCTGCTCGTCGCGCTCGTGACCACCGCCGGCGGCGTCCGCGCGGCGACGGCGAAGGCCCGCGCCGCCCGCGAACGCCTCGTCGCCACCCCGGGCGGCAGGATCCGCCTGTACCGCGGCGGCATCATCACCTCGATCGCACTGACGCTGGCCGCGTCCGCCGTCGCGGCGACGGACGGCGTCGGGCTCGCCGCCCTGGGGCTGCGCCCGGTCGGGGCCGGCGACGTCGCGCTCGCGGCCGGCGTCTCGGCCTGGTTCGCGCTGGTCGTGGTCGTCAACCACGCCCGCTTCGCGCGGGCCCGCCGCGACGGCGCCCGCACGCCCGGCCGGCGCGGCGGCGAGGAGGCCCTGGCCCGGATCCGGTTCCTGCAGCCGGTCACGGCGGCCGAGCGCTGGCTGGCGGGCCTGCTCTCCGTGTCCGTGGGCATCGGCGAGGAGGTGGTGTACCGAGGGCTGTTCATCGCCGCCGGCGTCGGGATCCTCGGGTTGGACGCATGGGTGGCCGCGGGGCTGTCGCTGCTGCTGTTCGGCGCCGCCCACCTGTACCAGGGCTGGCGCGGCGTCCTGGGCGCGACGGTGCTCGGGTCGCTGTTCACGCTGCTGTACGACTTCACCGGCGGGCTCTTCGCGCCGATCGTCGTGCACGCCGTGTTCGACGTGGCCGCCCTGGTCGCCGGGCCGCTGGTGGCACGGTGGGTCGAACGCCGGCCTCCATCGCCCGCCGCCACGCCTGCCCCCGGACCGGCCGCCGCCCCGGCCGCCGGCTCGACTGCCCCCGCACCGGCCGCCGCCTCGCCGGCCGCCGCCCCGGCTGCCTCGCCTGCTGCCTCGCCGGCTGTCAACCCGGGGCCGCTGACGTTACGCAGCGCGACGCCGGAGTGAGCGCCGGGTCGATATCGGCAATCGGATATCGCATGCGGATCGATGCGGCGCTAGCGTCTCGGCCATGGCTCTCGTCCGTCGCACGAACGTGCTCGGTCCCCACTCCAGCCGCGTCGTCGCGGCCGCCTCGGTGACGCCCGCCGCCGACGCTCCCGCCGTCGGCCGGGCCCACGTGCCCGCCCAGTCCGCCCCGTTCGCACCGGGCGCCTCCACCCAGTCCGCGAGCGCCCAGTCCGCGAGCGCCGAGGCCGCCGCGGCGCCGGGCGCCGGGGCCGCCGTGCAGGGCGACGAGGTGGGGATCGCGATCGCCGCGGCCGGCCCGCCCGAGCCCACGCCGGGCGGCGAGGCCGCCGCGGTGCCGCCGCAGCCCGCGTCGGTGCTCTCCCTGGTGTCGGCGTTCCTCCTGGTCGCCGCCGGCGGCTTCGGCTCCTGGGCGCTCTGGCACTACAAGATCAACGCCCAGGCGATCCACCTGCCCGACGCGACGACGTTCTTCGCGGTGCTGTTCGCGTTCGCCACCGCCGTCGAGCGGATCCTGGAGCCGTTCGCCAGGTTCCTGCCCGGCAAGCACGCCCGCGGCGAGCTGGAGGCCGCCGTGGCCAACCTCGCCAACAAGTACCACGACGCGACCCTCGACGACCTGATCCAGGTCGCCCACGCGAAGTCCATGCTGGAGAAGGGCCGGGCCAGTCGCGGCCTCGTCTCCTGGGGCATCGCCACCGCCGTGGCCACGGTCGCGTCCTCGGCCGGCGGCCTGTACCTGCTGCACTCCATCGCCGGCGAGTCCTGGGACGGCATCCCCGTCTGGATCGACGCCATCGTCACCGGCATCGTCGTCGGCAGCGGCACCAAGCCCCTCCACGACGTCATCAGCAAGGTCCAGAAGAACAAGGAGAAGTCCGAGGACTCCCCCTGACGCATCGCGGTCAGAGGACCAGGAGGCCGTCGGTCTGGGCGCTGTGGGTCATGGCGGACAGGGCCGCCGGGACGGTCAGGAACGGCAGGTAGGGCAGGTCGTAGGGGTGCATCCGCAGGACCTGGGTGGCGTGGTGGCCCGGCACGACGCCCGAAGGGTAGGCGCGGGCGCAGCGGCGGTCGACGAGGCCGTGGCGGGTGGCGAAGGCCGCGACGGCCTGCCACTCCTCCAGCCGCGCGACGGTCGGCAGCGGCATGCCCGGGGGTTCGGCGAAGACGTCGACGGAGGTGAAGGGTTCGCTGCCGGCCAGCCACCACGACAGGGAGCGGACCGCGGAGCGCAGGGGGTGCTCGCACCAGTACGGGACCAGGCCGGCGCGCAGGACGTGCCATGGGTCCAGGAGCCGGCCGCATTCCACGACGAGGCGGGCGGCGGTGCGGGTGCCGGCGCGCAGCCAGCTCCGGTAGAGGTCGGCGACGGCGCCGCTGAGCACGTCGGGGTGGCGGTAGAGGACCTGACGGATGGCGTGGCCGTGCGCTGAGCCGTACCGGCGGAGGTCCTCGACCAGGCCGCGGTCGACGGCACGTTCGCCATCGCTGTCGGCGCGCGGGGACCGGCCGCGCAGTGACCGGTCGTCGCGGTAGTCGCCGGGGCCGAGGCCGCTGGCGCGGCTGCCGAGCTGGAAGGAGTAGCCGTCGTCACCGGCGGACGTCTGCCAGCGGCTGACGTCCCGGACCACGACGATCGGGGCGTCGGGGTTCAGGCGTTCGGCGATGAGCCGGCGGTAGGCCAGCGGCAGCCGGCGCCAGCGCACCACCGCATAGGCGGTCGCGGCACCGGACCAGCCGCGCCACACCGGGTCGTACACCTGCCGGATGCCGACGTCGGGGTTGTCCGTGAGGATGTCCCGGGCGAGGCGCTCACCGTCCTGCGCGGGTCGTTCGCCGGCGGCGACCTCGGGGGTCGGCACCTCGAACGCGACCGGCAGCCACGGCACGCCGAGGGCCATCGCGAGGTGGACGGCGGCCCCGTGCGGGGAGCCGAGGACGAGTCCGTTGTAGGAGCCTTCGGGGAGCTGGCCGACGAACCACGCGGCGACGTCCTCGGCGTCGAGCTCGCGGCGGGCGTGCCGGCCGGCGCCGTCGGACCGGCTGCCCGGCGGGGCGCCGATCCGGCCCGTCCGGTCCATTGTCCACTGTGGAGCGGCGACGACCGGCCGGGCGACGCCGCCACGGTACGCGAGCGCCCGGCCCGACGCGATGGCGAGCGTGGTGCCCAGCCCGTTCGGCCACAGCGCCTCGACGTCTTGCGTGGCTTCGACCCGCCGCCTCATACCGCTCCTCGACCTCCGGTCCGTCCACCGGTCACCCGATCACCCAACCGCGGTCTTCCCAGACGCGCCCCCGGTAAACCACGTCCGGCCAAGCCGGGTGGCCGGTCCCGGAAGCCGGGAACGGCCAGGCCCGGGGGCGCCGGGAAATGGCGCCGGGGGCGCCAAACCCGTAGACTCGCTACACATGAAGGCGGACGCGCTGCGCGGGCATCTCGACGCACTCCTGCTCGCGGTGCTGGACGGCGAGCCCCGCCACGGCTATGCGATCATCGAGGCCCTCCAGGAGCGCAGCGGCGGCTCGCTGGCGCTGCCGACGGGCACGGTCTATCCCGCGCTGCGCCGGCTGGAGCGCGCGGGGTATGTCGAGAGCGCCTGGTCCACGGTCGGCGGTCGCGAGCGCCGCACCTACAGGCTGACCAGCGCCGGCCGGAAGGTCCTGGCGGAGGAGCGGTCGGCGTGGCAGGAGTTCACCGCCACGATCGGCGCGGTGCTGCTCCCACCGCCCGCGACGGCCTGACCGTCAGGCCCTTGCCGCCGGTGTACTGGTGGCCGACACGCACCGGATCGCCAGGCACCCCGCATAGCCGAACGCGGCGGTGTTGACGGCCATGCCGATGAGCACCGGCGGCCACGTCGCGGCGGCCGGCCACTGGTGCAGGCTCAACGCGAAGACGGTCAGGCCCAGCAGCGCGTGCATGCCGAGGAACACGACCGTCGCCTGGCCGACGAGGCGGGCATACCGCAGGCCGTCGCGCAGGAACCGGCTGCCCCACCCGAACCCGACGATCGCGAGCCCGGCGGCCGCCGCGGCGAGGAACGACGTGTACTGGAAGTGGTCGACGAGCACCCAGTAGACGTGGCTGGCGCGCTCGTCGGTGCTCCACTTCGTGTTCCACCACATGAGCGGCTCGAGCAGCGTCATGACCGGCAGCACGAGCGCGATCCACGTCGCGGTGCGGCGGCCCTGCAGCGCGGCGAGCTCGGTCTGGTAGCCGGGCACGACCTGCGGGTGGGTGCCGAAGTCGGCGACGGCCAGGCGCTGCGCGTCGAGCGGCTCGTGGCCCTCGTCAGCGTAGGCCTCGGCGGCGTCGAACAGGCTGTCCCGCGCCTCAATGATCATCTCCTGCCGGTGCCGACGCGGCCCACGCAGCGCGGCGGCGAGGCCGTCGACATAGACGTCGATCGGGCCGGCTCCATGGGTCACCCCGTCCACCGCTCAAGGTTCCCACATGGTGGTTGTCCGGCGTCAACCGCCGTTCGTCCGGCCTTCCCCCACTCCCACGACCCAGCGGCGCGCTCTCAGGCGCACGTTCCGGCCGCCGCTCGTCCGGCCTTCTTTCTGACGCGTACGGCCCCGGCGGCGCTCTCTTAGGCGCACGTTCCAGCCGCCGCTCGTCCGGCTTTGCCCGACGCGCACGCCCCAGCCGCCGCTCGTCCGGCCTTTCCTGACGCGTGCGGCCCCGGCGGCGTCAGGCGCTGGTCGTCCGGCCTTCCTCCACGCGCACGACGCGTTCGAACCGGCCGAGCTCCGCCGCGCGGTGCGTCACGACGACCACGGTGCGCTCCCCCGCCGCCCGCAGCGCGCTGTCGAGGACGGCGTCGGCCGCGCCGGCGTCGAGGCCTTCGGTCGGTTCGTCCAGCAGCAGCACGGGCGGCGCCGCCACCAGCGCCCGCGCCAGGAGCAGCCGCTGCCGCTGGCCGCCGGAGAGCTTCCCGCCGTCCTCGCCGACGAGGTCGTCGAGCCGGTCGGCGTACTCGGGCAGCCCGGCGTCCACGAGCGCCTGCCGGAGCGCCGCGTCGTCGAACCCGTCGCGGCCGAGGAGCAGGTTGTCGCGGACCGTCGCGTGGAAGACGTGCGCGTCGGCGAACACGCCCCCGGCCACCCGCCACGCCGCTGCCCCGCCGGGCATGCCGTCGACGGTGCCGGACGCGAGGGGCACCCGGCCGGCGATCGCGGCGAGGAGCGTCGACTTTCCTGACCCGCTGGCCCCGACGACCGCGACCCGGCTCCCCGCCGGCAGCGCGAGGTCGACGTCGGTGAGGGCGGGCGGCAGGTCGTCGCCGTACCGGACGGTCACGCCCCGCAGCGCCAGGTCCACGGTGCCGGCCAGCGGCCCGCCGTGCTCGTCCGAAGGCAGGTCGTCGACGGTGGTGGCGAGCAGGGCACGGACCCGGCGCAGCCCGCCGCGCAGCTCGGTCTGCCGGACGGCGGCCGCGGCGAGCGGCACCACGACCTCCCCGACGGCGAGCGCGACCAGCGCGAGCACCGCCGCCGACGAACCGCCGGCGACCACGCCGACCCAGACCGCCACCGCGGCCGGGACGACCGCGGCGACCCCGCCGACGACCGCGGCCACGGTCGCGGACCGGGCCTCCAGCGCGGCGAGCCGGCGGCCCCGCGCCTCGGCGTCGGCGAGTGCCGCGGGCAGCGCCCCGAACGCGGACAGCTCCGCCACCCCGTGCATCACGTCGACGGTCGCGGCCGTCAGCTCGCCCCGGGCCGCGGCGATCGCCCCGCTCCGGGCGGCGGTGAGGCGGTGCCCGGCCCACGGCAGCACGACCCCGGCGACCACGAGCCCGGCCAGCAGCGCTAGCCCCGCGGCAGGGTCGGCGACGGCGAGCCCCGCGACCCCGCCGAGGCCGACGACGGCGGCGACCCCGGCCGGTAGCGCCCCGCGGAGGACGGCGTCCTGCACCCCGTCGACGTCGGAGACGACCCGGCTCAGCACGTCGCCGGACGACACCCGCCCCCGGGACGCGGTGAGCGCGGCGAACGCGCGGGCCCGCAGATCGGCCAGCACACGGAGGACGGCGTCGTGGCCGGCGAGCCGCTCGGCGTACCGCAGACCGCCCTTGATCAGGGCGAAACCACGCACCGCCGCGATCGCCACCGACAGCGCCGCCAGGGGTGGCTGCTCGGCCGCCCGGACGATCATCCAGGTGGCGGTGCCGACGAGGCCGATCCCGGCGACCTCCGTCAGCACGCCGAGGAGCCCGGCGAGGACCAGCCGGACGAGCGCGGACGCGGGGATGAGCCTCACGCGGCCACCACCGCGGACGCGACGCCGTCCTTGATCTCGACGACGCGGGTGGCGATCGACAGCAGCGCCGGCCGGTGCGCGACGAGCAGGGCGGTGCGGTCCGCCGCCAGCCGGGCGGCGGCGTCGATCACCGCCGCCTCGCTCGCCGCGTCGAGGCGGGCGGTCGGCTCGTCGAGCAGCAGCAGGTCCGCCGTGTCGCGCCGCAGGAACGCCCGGGCCATGGCGAGCCGCTGCCGCTGGCCGCTGGAGAGCCCGTGCCGGCCGAGGTCGGTGTCGTACCCCTGAGGCAGGGCCCGGACGAACGCGTCGGCGTCCGCGGCGACGGCGGCGTCGACGACCTCCTGGTCGAACGCCGGCGAATGCTGATATTTCCGGTTTAGCGGGCGCGGAGCGCCTGATAAACCGGAGGCAGCACCCGACGAATCCGGAGCAGCACCCGGCAGACCGGAAACAGCACCCGGCAGACCGGAAGCAACGCCTGGCAGACCGGAAAGAGCGCCTGGCAGACCGGAAGCAACGCCCGGCAGACCGGAAAGAGCGCCTGACGAATCGGGAGAAGCGCCTGGCGAGGCGGGAGGAGCGCCGAGGCGGATGTTGTCGGTGACGGTGCCGGCGAAGAGGTGCGGGCGCTGCGGCATCCATGCGAGCCGGGCCCGCCACGCGGTGAGGTCGAGGTCCGCGAGGTCGGCGCCGTCGACGAGCACCCGGCCCGACGCGGGCGTGACGAAGCCGAGCACCAAGGACAGGAGCGTGGACTTGCCGCCGCCGCTCGGGCCGACGAGGGCGACCCTGTCGCCGTGCAGCACCTCGAGGGTGAGGTCGCGCAGGGCCACGACGTCGCCGTAGCGCACCTCCACGCGGTCGAACACGAGACCCGCGAAGCGCGCGTCCGGGAGTCGGGGCGTCGCCCGTGCCGGCGGGACCGGCGCGGCGTCGAGGACCTTGAAGATCTCGGCGGAGGCCGCGAGCCCTTCCTGGCTGGCGTGGAACTTGGTGCCCAGCGCCCGCAGCGGCAGGTACGCCTCCGGGGCGAGCAACAGCACGACCAGCGCCGCGGCGAGGGTCAGCTTCCCGTCGAGGAGCCGCAGGCCGACGGGCACCGCGACGAGCGCCACCGAGACGGTCGCGACGAGCTCCAGCACGAGCGCGGACAGGAACGCCAGGCGCAGCGTCCGCATCGTCGCGACCCGGTAGGCGTCGGCCATGGCCCGGACCCGGCGGACCTGGGACCGTTCGGCGCCGAACGTACGCAGCGTCGGCAGGCCGATGACGGTGTCGAGGAAGTGGCCGCCGAGGCGCTGCAGCAGGTGCCACTGGTGCTTGGTGCGGGCGCCGGTCTGCTTGCCGACGAGCACGCCGAAGACCGGGATGAGGGGCAGCGTCACGCCGACCACGATCGCGGAGGTGAGGTCGGTGAACGCGAGCCAGCCGAGCGTGGCGAGCGGGACGGTGGCGGCGAGGAACACCTGCGGCAGGTAGGAGGAGAGGTACCCGTCGAGCCCGTCGACGCCGCGACCGGCGAGGGTGGCGAGCTCGCCGGCGCGCTGCCCGCCGAGCCAGCCGGGACCGCGGGCGGTGGCGGCGCCGAGCAGCTCCGCCCGCAGGTGCGCCTTGACGCGGGCGGTCGCGCGCCCGGCGACCGCCCCCGCGACGGCGCCGTGCGCGCCGCGCAGCACGACGAACGCGAGGCAGGTCAGGGCGGCGTTCGTGGTGAAGCCCGTCAGCAACGTGGCGAGGCTGACCGCCTGGCCGACGATCAGGATCGCGGCCAGGACGGCCGAGCCGGCCAGCACCGTCGCGTAGTGCCTGACCGGCCCGAGCCGCAGCAGTCTTCTGTCCATGAACGTCCGCGCGCCCTACCAGTAGAGAGGGGTGGGCTGACTCTCCCGCCGCCTGAACAGCCACCAGCAGGAGATCTGCACGGCGGCCAGCACGGGCAGCAGCGGCGCCGCGCCGATGGCGAGCAGCCGGAGGGTGTCCCCACCGGCGGCCGCGCTCTCGACGGTCACCGTCGCACCCGGGTCCATCGTGGACGCTAGCACGCCCGGGTACCTGGCCAGGGCCACCGCGATCACGGGTAGGGCGCACGCCACAAGCGTGGCCACGAACGCGCGTCCCGGACGTTTCGCGACGCCGGCGAAGACCAGCGCGGCCACGACGACCGCGGCCAGGACGGTGGCGAGCAACGGGTTGCGGATGTCCGGCGGGCCCTGCAGATACCAGGCGCCGGCCGCGAGCGCCACGAGGGCCGCGGCGGCGGGCCCGGTCCTCGACGGTGCGCCGACGCCGCGCCAGTTGAGGTACGCCGCGCCGTTGGCCACGACGAGGGCGACGTTGGCGAGCGCGGTGAGCCACACGGCCGGGCTCGCGAGGGGCGCGAAGCCGTGCACGTGGCCGCCGGCGTCCACCGGTACACCGTGCAACACGACACCGAGCAGCAGGCCCCAGCCGGCGGCGAGGACCAGGCCGCCGCCGGTGATGAGCGCGTCGAACCCGCCGCGGCGCACCGCCCGGCCGCGCAGCTGCACGCCGGCGTTCAGGGCGATGAGGCCGAGCACCACGGCGACGATCACCGGGTACGCGGCGCCGAACAGCTCCCCCTCCAGCCGGGGGAACGCGGCGACGAGGACGCCGACCGCACCGACGATCCACACCTCGTTGCCGAGGAACATCGGCCCGACGGCGTTGAGCGCGCCCCGTTTGGCGTCGTCGCTCCTGTACAGCGGCAGCAGCAGCGCGACGCCCTGGTCGAGCCCGCCGAGCGCGAAGTACGTCGCGAACAACAGCCCCAGAACTGCGAACCAGAACGTGCTCACACCAGCACCTCCTCGCGTGCGGGCAGAGTCTCGGGCAGGAACTCGTCGCCGGGGCCGCGTCTGGCCCTGCGGGCGAGCAGCCACCAGTCGGTGAGGGCGAGGCCGGCGACGAGCACCGTGAAGCCGATCGTCGACAGCGTCAGCGCCCGGTCGCTCATCGGCGACACGGCGTCGGCGGTCTTGAGCAGCCCGTAGACGGCCCACGGCTGGCGGCCCTCCTCGCGCACGATCCAGCCGGCGATCGCGGTCAGGAACGGCACCGGGATGAGGGCGGTGAGCACCCACAGCATCGGGCGGGCCCAGCGGCGCTTGATGATCGTGTCGCGGATGGTGAGCAGCTGCGCCACGAGCAGGATCAGGAACAGCAGGTTGGCCACCATGATCATGACGCCGAGGGACATACCGACGATGCTGCCGGGGAGGTAGTCGCCGGGGCCGTGCTTCGCGACCATCGCCGCCTGCTGGGCGACGGCCTCGTCGCCGCCGGCGAGCTTCGTCGGCTGGTTGTCGGTGAGCGGGCCGAACTGGGCGTAGCCGAAGCCGATGGTGAAGAACACACCGACCAGCGCGGAGCGCAGGCCGTTGCGCAGCGACGTGCGGAAGAAGCCGTCCTCGGTGTCGCGGCGGCGCAGGTGCCAGGCGCTAACGCCGGCGACGAAGATGCCGCCGGTCAGCATGGCGGCCGAGACCGTGTGGCCGAGCGCGAACCACAGGGCGCTGTTGATGAGCAGCGCGCCGAAGTCGGTGAGCCGGACGGTGCCGGCCGCGTCCAGCGCGTAGCCGACGGGGTGCTGCAGGAACGAGTTGGCGACCATGACCCAGAACGCGGACAGCAGCGCGGTCGCGGCGACGCCCCAGATCAGGGCCAGATGCAGCTTCTTGTTCAGCTTGCCCCAGCCGAAGAGCCACATGCCGAGCAGCGTCGACTCGAGCACGAACGCGATCAGGGTCTCCATCGCCAGCGGCGCGCCGAACACGTCGCCGGTGAGCCGGTTGAGGCCGCTCCAGTTCAGCCCGATCTCGAACTCCATGACGAGCCCCGTGGCGATGCCGACCGCGTAGTTGATCGCGTACAGCACGCCCCAGAAGCGGGCCATCCGCCCGTACACCTCCTCGCCGGTCCGCACGTAGCGGGTCTGCACCGACGCCACGAAGAACACCAGACCGAGCGTGAGCGCGACGAAGAGGAAGTGCAGCGAGGCCGTCACGGCGAACTGCCACCGCGCGGCATCCAGCGCATTCATAGGTTGCCCCCCGACATGTACCCGACCAACATATCGGCAGACTACATGTCGGGGCACAAAAAAGCAGCGCCCGTCCTCCGCCAAGGACGAGCGCTGCTGAGGAACGTCTCAGGCTGCCGTGTTGCGCTTCCCCGCGACGCGGGCCAGGGCGACGAGCGCGTGCGCCCGGGCGTACTCGGCAGGGGTGAAGGCCGGCGCGGGACGCCGGACGTACAGGGTGCCGCCGGCCGGGTCCTGCAGCTGCATGCCGGTCGACGTGTAGCCCTCGGCGCCCGTGGACGTGTCCGCCCGCCAGGAGATGTCGCAGTCGCCGAGCAGCGCCGCGATCGCCTCCTCCAGGGTCGCCGAGCCGTCCAGGACCTTCCCCGCCAGGGCGAGGACCCGGGTCGGCTCGTCGATGAGGCCCCGCACGTCGGCCTGGGCGACCCACGCGTCGCGGCCCCGGCCGCGCCGCACCGCCTCGGTGAGGTCGGCGACGGTCAGCTCGTCGGGCGCCTCCACGAGGAAGTCGTCGACGGCGCCGGACTCGGTGGTGTGCACCTGGACCGACAGGATGTTGACCTTGCGCAGCGCGAGGCTCGCGGTCAGCACGGACAGGAAACCGGGACGGTCGTCGACCGTCGCGCGGATGCGCCAGAGGGTCATCTCACGCCACCCTGGGGATGGTTGCGCCGGCGGGCGCGGGGGCTCCTGCAACGGAGCCTCCCGCCTTACCCAGCTCCGCCAAGCCGGGCCCCGCCAGCCGATCCCCGAGCACAGATGCGGTTGCACCGACCAGCTGCGCCAGCCGCTCCACCTCGGAACCGTGGAACGGTGGTGCTCCAGCGTCGCCGTCCGCCCCGCCGCGGGCGACGACAAGGACCAGACCTCCACGCTGAAAAGGCGCGACAGCAAGATGGATGCCGTCAGCAGCGCTGATCGCGCGAGGCCGGAGTGGTGCGATGTCCACCTGTGGGGGGACATCCGGAGTGCGCCAGCTGGCGCAGATCACCGAGGAGTCGGACCATGCCTGGGCTCGCGCGCCGCCGCCCGCCCATTCCGATCCGATGAGGATCGCGACCGCCCAGTCCGCTCCGAACAGGGCCGGCGCCGCGTCCACGACCGTTGCCAGGCCGTGCTGCGGGTTTGCCGCCACCTGTCCGATGAGCGCGACCTCGCGGCCACTGCTCGGCTCCGACAGCTCCGTGCCGCGCCACACACCGTCCACGCGAACGCCTGGGATCGCCGCAAGACCGGTGAGGACACGATCGACGGAGGCCGAAGCCGGCCACACCACGGTGAGGTCGTCCACCGCGCGGCCACCGACCCGTTCCAGCACAACGACCGAAACGATGTCGGCGCCGACCACACCCAGCGTCCGGGCGACCTGCCCGAGCGAGCCGGGACGGTCAGGTAGCGCCACTCTCAGCCGCAACAGCATCGACGTCGACCTCCCTGTTCGTCCTTGGCTGACGTGTACGCCGCCGTTGGTGTACGTCACCTGTTGTTTCTCCGGTACTGCCGTTCTTTGGTGCTGAGAACAGCTTGCCGATCCCGGGTTTCCGCGCCGTTTCGCCGCCGTATCGATGCCGGAACGTCTCCGAGTCCCCCCAAAGCCCCAGGTAAACGGACATTTGGCGGTGAAATACCTGGCTCGACTCTTGACAGAGAACGCGTCTCACCCCTGGACTGGCCGGATGAGCACCCCGCCCGGTCTCGACCTCGCCCGCCTCGCGGCGTACCTCCAGGACAAGGCTCCTGGGCTCGTCACCGAACCCATCCAGGCCGAGCTCATCGCCGGCGGCCGGTCCAACCTGACCTACATCGTCAACGAGGTCTTCGTGCTGCGCCGCCCACCCCTCGGGCACGTCCTCGCCACCGCGCACGACATGGCCAGGGAGCACCGGATCATCTCCGCGCTCGGCCCCACGACCGTGCCGGTCCCGGAGGCGCTGCTGCTGTGCGAGGACGACAGCGTCCTCGGCGCGCCGTTCTATCTGATGTCCCGGGTGCCCGGGGTGGTGCTGCGCAGCCGCGGGCAGACCGACGCGCTCAGCGAGGAGGCGCGGCGCGAGGTCGCGTTCGCGATGATGGACACCCTCGCCGACCTGCACCGCGTCGACCCCGCCGGGATCGGCCTGGGCGACTTCGGCCGGCCCGAGGGCTTCCTGGAGCGGCAGGTCCGGCGCTGGTCGAAGCAGCTGGCCCAGTCGATGAGCCGCGACCTGCCCGACGCCGCGCAGCTGCGGGACCGGCTCGCCGCCACGATCCCCGTCTCCGCCACCACCGCGATCGTGCACGGCGACTACCGGCTCGACAACCTCATCGTCGACCCCGCCCGTCTGAAGGTCGCGGCCGTCCTCGACTGGGAGATGGCCACCATCGGCGACCCGCTCACCGACCTGGGGCTGCTGCTGGCGTACTGGACGGTGCTGGACCGCCTGAAGCTCGGCTTCAACCCGATCGCCGACGGACTGGGGGCCGACGCCGGGTTCCCGTCCGGCGACGAGCTGCTCCAGCGCTACGCCGTCTCCAGCGGCGCGGCGCTGGACGACCTGCACTGGTACGTCGCGATGGCCTGCTACAAGCTGGCCGTCATCCTCGAGGGCATCCACTTCCGCTACACCAGCGGCCAGACGGTCGGCGCCGGCTTCGACCAGATCGGCGCGCTGGTCCCGCCCCTGCTCGCGCAGGGTCTCGCAGCGATCAACGGAGAGAGCTGATGGACTTCCGCTTCGACACGCGCACCGCCGAGCTGCACGAGAAGCTCACCGACTTCATGCAGGAGGAGGTGTACCCGGCCGAGCCCCGCTTCGAGGCGGAGCTGGCCGCGCTGGACGACCCGTGGGCGCGCCCCGCGGTCATCGAGGAGCTGAAGGCGTCGGCCCGCGACCGCGGCCTGTGGAACCTGTTCCTGCCCGACGACCGCTTCGGCGCCGGCCTCACCAACCTGGAGTACGCGCCGCTCGCCGAGATCACCGGCCGCAGCCCGCACCTGGCGCCCGAGGCGCTCAACTGCGCCGCGCCCGACACCGGCAACATGGAGGTCCTCGCCGGGTTCGGTACACCGGCACAGCAGGACCGATGGTTGAAGCCTCTGCTGGAGGGCCAGATCCGGTCCGCCTTCTGCATGACTGAGCCCGACGTCGCCTCGTCCGACGCGACCAACATCGCCACCCGGATCGAGCGCGACGGCGACTCGTACGTCATCAACGGCCGCAAATGGTGGTCCTCCGGCGCCATGAACCCCAACTGCGCCATCTTCATCGTGATGGGCAAGTCGGACCCCTCCGCCGAGCGGCACCGGCAGCAGAGCATGATCCTCGTCCCGCGGGACACCCCGGGCGTCACCGTCAAGCGCGGCATGCACGTGTTCGGCTACACCGACGCCGCCCACGGCGGTCACGCGGAGGTGGAGTTCGCCGATGTACGGGTCCCCGCCGACCACCTCATCGCCGAGGAGGGCTCGGGGTTCGCGATCGCGCAGGCCCGTCTCGGCCCGGGCCGCATCCACCACTGCATGCGGCTCATCGGCATGGCGGAGCGCGCCCTGCAGCTGATGTGCGAGCGGGTCAGCGACCGGATCGCGTTCGGCCGCCCCCTGGCCGAGCAGGGCGTGGTGCGCGACTGGATCGCCGAGTCCCGCGTCCGGATCGAACAGGCCCGGCTCCTGGTCCTGAAGACCGCCTGGCTGATGGACACCGTCGGCAACAAGGGCGCCCACACCGAGATCCAGGCGATCAAGATCGCGGTGCCGCAGATGACCGAATGGGTCGTCGACAAGGCCATCCAGGCCCACGGCGCGGCCGGCGTCAGCCAGGACACCCCGCTCGCCGCCCTCTGGTCACAGGCCCGGACGCTGCGCCTGGCCGACGGCCCCGACGAGGTGCACCGCGCGTCCCTCGCCAAGCGTGAGCTGCGCAAGTACAGCTGAGCTCCTGAAGACGGGCCCTAAAGAGGGCCTGGAGACAGGCCTGGAGACGGGCCTGGAGACGGGCCTGGAGACGGGCCTGGAGACGGGCTTGAAAGCGGGCCGCCCCCTGCCTCCGGGGGACGGCCCGTTCGTTCATTCCGCGACGCGGTACGGGGCCGGTGCCTCGTACGTGGCGGACGGCAGGTCCTCCACGTCCTCGAAGCGCTCCTGCGCCGCCTGGATCGCCTTCGGTGCCGAAGCGGCGGCCGCCCAGCCGACCGCGATCCCACCGAGCACGGCGATCGCGATCCAGCCCCACGGCTTGCGCTGCTTCCGCCCCGACAACGCGTCGAACGCCAGGCTCGCCCGGTGCCACGCCTCGTCCGCCGCGGACCCGACCCGGTCCGACGCCGCGCCGTACCGGCTCGACGCCTCATCCGCGAGGTCATACGCCCGGTCCTTCACCGACCCGCCGACCGAACGCGCCGACTCGACCGCGGACACCAGATAGTCCCAGGCGTCCTCAGCCACGCTCTCCGCGCGCCGCTTACCCTTCTTCCACTGTGCGGTCATCTCAGCCACCTCTCCTCCATTGACCGCTTTTCCCGATCCCCACCTCCCGCAAACGGCGCTGTGCTTCCGCCCCACCGCTGCGCGGCGGGTCCCGGCGGGGATTCTCACCCGCACCCCAATGCGCCGCTGTGCGGCGCACTGCCGGCGCTGACGCGCGGCAGCCTCACCCGCATGCGCGCCGCATCCGGTGCCCACTCCCCCGCGCCACCGCCGGCCACCGACCTTCGCGCCGCTCCACGGTTGATCGAATCGCAGTTCTGGCCACCATCACAGCCAGATCCGTCATTCGATCAAGCGGCGGCCAACGGAGACCGGCAGCCGGGCGACACCACCCCACTGCCCCCGGC
This sequence comes from Dactylosporangium sp. NPDC050588, assembly GCF_040654975.1. NCBI lineage: Bacteria > Bacillati > Actinomycetota > Actinomycetes > Micromonosporales > Micromonosporaceae > Dactylosporangium > Dactylosporangium sp. NPDC050588. The sequence goes on from NZ_JBFAJA010000002.1 coordinate 113,613, forward strand.
CCCGGCCCCCGGCGCACATCCTCATGATCCGGAAGACTTCGTGCGCCCACGACGACACAAACTCTTCCGGATCATGTGAAACGCGAAGACCACAACGCTCGGGATCATGTCCGGCAGCGGTTCCGGAATCACAGCCGTTCGGGGTGATGGCGGGCGCGGTCTTCTCATGATCCGGAAGACTTTGTGCTGCTATGACGACACAAAGTCTTCCGGATCATGGGGAAGGCGCGGAGGGCGACCACCGGATGCGGCGCGCAAGCGCCGCTTGGCCTGCCTCGCGCCATAGCGCGGGCAGTGCGCCGCGGAGCGGCGCATTGGGGTGCGGGTGAGAATCCCCGCCGGGCCCCGCCGCGGCAGCGGTGGGGGAATCACAGCATTACAGCGTGCTGGCGCGTTCGACCAGGTGGGTTTCGACCATGACGGCGGTGGGGGCGGCGCCGGCGATGCGGGCGAGCAGCAGCCGGACCATCTCGCGGCCCATGGCCTCGACGGGCTGGTGGACGGTGGTCAGGGGCGGGTCGGTCTGGCGGGCGATGGCGACGTCGTCGAAGCCGACCAGGGAGACGTCCGACGGGACGCGCTTGCCGAGCTCGCGCAGGGCCCGCAGGGCGCCGACGGCCATCAGGTCGGAGGCAGCGAAGACGGCGTCGACCGAGGGGTCGCGGGCGAGCAGCTCACGGACGGCCACCTCGCCCGAGGCCTCGCTGAAGTCGCCGTAGGCGATGAGGGACTCGTCGACGGGCAGGCCGGCGCGGTCGAGGGCCTCGCGGTAGCCGGCGAGGCGGGACACGCCGGCGGCCATGTCCTGCGGGCCGGCGATCGCGGCGATCCGGCGGCGGCCGCGGTCCAGGAGGTGGCCGACGGCCAGGCGGGCGCCGCCCTCGTTGTCGGCGTCCACGAAGGCCACGTCGGAGGAGGCGCCGCCGGCGGACGACAGCATGCGGGCGGGGCGGCCGCCGAGGACGACGGGCAGGCCGCGCTGCTCCAGCAGCTGCGGCAGCGGGTCGGCGTCGTGCAGGGAGAGCAGCATGACGCCGTCGACGTGCTGGTTGGTGAGGTGGTGCTCGACGCGCTGGCGCTCCGCCGGGGACTGGGCCATGGCGAGCCACAGCTGCAGCTGGGTGTCGGCGAGGGCGGAGCTGACGCCGCGGACGATGCCGGCGAAGAACGGCTCGCCGAAGACCCGCTCCTCCGACTCCGACACGACGAGCGCGACGGAGTCGGTGCGCTGCGTGACGAGGGCGCGGGCGGCGCGGTTGGGGACGTAGCCGAGCTCGTCGATCGCCTTCTGCACGGCCGCCCGCGCTTCCGGGCTCACCTGTGGCGAGCCGTTGACGACCCGCGAGACCGTGCCCCGCCCCACGCCGGCGCGCGAGGCGACCTCGTCGAGGGTGGGGCGGCCCGCGGAACGGGGGCGGCTGTTGGTGGAAGACACGCCCCATTGTGCGCACACGTTAGCGATCTTGCAGCCGCGGTGCCCCAGAATCGCGACACCGCGGCGGCAAAACCGAAGCAAACCAGAAGTAAAACCAAACGATCTACGACAAATGCGCCTCGACCTGCACCGAGCTGCCGGCCGGGGCGACCGGCAGGACACCGCCGTCGACGGGCACGCCGTCGACGGTGAGCGAGCACGAGGTCGCCGCGACGCCGGGCTCCTTGTGGACGGTGATGGTGTACGTCGCGCCGCGGAAGCGCCGTACCGCCGAGAAACCGGACCAGGACGAGGGGATGACCGGCGCGATCCGCAGGCCGGACAGCTCCGGCCGGATGCCCAGGATCCACTGCGTCACGGCCGCGTAGTTCCACGCGGCGGTCCCGGTCAGCCAGGAGTTCTTCGCCTCGCCGTGGGTGGGCGCGTCGCGGCCGGCGATCATCTGCGCGTACACGTACGGCTCGCAGCGGTGCAGGTCGCCGATCTCCTCGCGGGCCGACGGGTTGATCCGCTTGTAGTAGTCGAACGCGCCGTCGCCGTTGCCGACCATCGCCTCGGCGATCATGAGCCACGGGTTCGTGTGGCAGAAGATCCCGGCGTTCTCCTTGTACCCCGGTGGGTAGGAGGAGATCTCGCCGAGCTCGATGCGGTACGACGAGAACGCCGGCTGCTGCAGCACGATGCCGTGCGGGGTGGCGAGCCGCTCGCGGACGCTGGCCAGGGCGCGCACGGCGGTGCCGTCGTCCAGGCCGACGCCACCCATGATGCACATGCCCTGCGGCTCGATGAAGATCTGCCCCTCGTCGTTGGAGGCGGAGCCGATGACGTTGCCGTGGAAGTCGTACGCGCGGCGGAACCACGCGCCGTCCCAGCCGTGCTCGGCGATCGAGCCGGTCATCTTCTCCGCGGCGGTCAGGTAGGCCGCCGGATCGTCGTCCTTGTGCACAGCCAGCTCGGCGAGCGAGCGGGCGGCGAGGACGAACTGGCCGGCGATGAACACCGACTCCGCCACGCCGCCGGTGGCGTTCTCCGTGGTCTGGAACGGCTCGCCGGGCGTGTCGGAGAAGCAGTTGAGGTTGAGGCAGTCGTTCCAGTCGGCCCGGCCGATCAGCGGGAGGCCGTGCGGCCCGAGGCGTTCGGTGGTGTACCGGAGCGACAGCTTGAGGTGCTCGTACAGCGACTGCTCGCTGCCGGGCGCGTTGTCGAACGGCACGGGCTCGTCGAGGATGCTCCAGTCGCCGCTCTCCTTGATGTACGCGGAGACGCCGAGGATGAGCCACAGCGGGTCGTCGTTGAAGCCGGACCCGATGTCGTTGTTCCCGCGCTTCGTCAGCGGCTGGTACTGGTGGTACGCGCCACCGGTCGGCAGCTGCGTGGCGGCGATGTCGAGGATCCGCTCGCGGGCCCGCTCCGGGATCATGTGGACGAAGCCGAGCAGGTCCTGGTTCGAGTCGCGGAAGCCCATCCCGCGGCCGATCCCCGACTCGTACAGCGACGTCGACCGGCTCATGTTGAACGTGACCATGTTCTGGTACGCGTTCCAGATGTTCACCATGCGGTCGGTGTCGGCGTCGGGGGTCTGCACGCGCAGCCCGCCGAGCAGCTCCTCCCAGCGCGCGGCGAGCGCGGCGAGGCCGGCGTCGACGGTCTCCTGGGCCAGCCAGGTGGCGACCTTCGCCTGCGCGCCGGCCTTGTTGATGGTCTGCGAGCCCGGCGGGTCGAACTTCGCGTCGCGGGGGTTCTCCCAGTACCCGAGGACGAAGCCGATCTCGCGGGTCTCCCCCGGTTCGAGGGTGAGCTTCACGTGGTGCGACCCGTGCGGCTGCCAGCCGTGGGCGATCGAGTCGCCGGACTCGCCGCGCTCGACGGCGAGGGGCCGGTCCCAGGAACGGTAGGGGCCGAGGAACGCCTCCCGGGACGTGTCGAAGCCGGCGAGCGGCTCGCTGCACGCGAAGTAGGCGAAGTGGTCGCGGCGCTCCCGGTACTCCGTCTTGTGGTAGATGACGCCGTCGACGACCTCGACCTGGCCGGTGTTGAAGTTGCGCTGATAGTTGGTGGCGTCGTCCTGCGCGTCCCACAGGCAGAACTCGATCGACGAGAACGCCGACAGCGACACGGCCGTGTCCCGCTCGTTCGTGACCTTGAGCCGCCACACCTCGAGGGTCTCGCCGAGCGGCACGAAGTAGAGCGTCTCGGCCTTGATACCGCGGTACCGGGAGGCGACCCGCGTGTAGGACAGCCCGTGCCGGCACTCGTAGTCGTCGAGCTCGGTCTGCGTCGGCTGCCAGGTGGGCGACCAGAACTCGGCTTCGTCGCGCAGGTAGATGTAGCGGCCGCCGAGGTCCATCGGCGCGTTGTTGTACCGGTAGCGGGTCAGCCGGCGCAGCCGGGCGTCGCGGTAGAACGAGTAGCCGCCGGCGGTGTTGGAGATGATGCCGAAGTACGCCTCGGTGCCGAGGTAGTTGATCCAGGGCAGCGGGGTGTCTGGTCGGTCGATGACGTACTCGCGGCGTTCGTCGTCGAAGTGGCCGAAGCGCACGGTGTGCCTCCTGCTGGGGGGATAGAGACTGCGCTGCTTCAGGCGGACTCGCGGACCACGAGGTGCGTGTCGAGCACAGTCGAGTGGGCCGGCCCGCCGGCGATGCGGGCCAGCAGGAGCCTGGCCATCTCGCGCCCCATGCCCTCCACCGACTGGTGCACGGTGGTGAGCGGCGGCTGGGTCTGCCGGGCCACGGCGGAGTCCTCGAACCCGACCACGGCCACGTCGGCGGGCACCCGCCGGCCCAGCTCACGCAGGGCGCGGATGGCGCCGGCGGCCATCAGGTCGGAGGCGGCGAAGACGGCGTCGAGTCCGGGGTTGAGATGGATGAGGCGGTGCATCGCGTCGGCCCCGCTCGCCTCGCTGAAGTCGCCGTACGCGATGAGTCGCTGATCGTGCGGGAGGGACGCCAGGCGCAGCGCCTCCCGGTAACCGCGAAGGCGGGCGATGCCCACCGCCATGTCCTGCGGGCCGGCGATCACCGCGATGCAGTGGCGACCGAGGCCGATCAGGTGCTCGACGGCGGTGCGAGCGCCGCCCTCGTTGTCGTTGTCCACGTAGGCGACCTCGTTGTCGCCCCCGCCCGCCTGCTCGATCTCGAGCATGTGCGCCGGCCGCCCGCCGAGGACGGTCGGCAGCCCCCGCTTGCCGAGCAGCGCCGGGAGCGGGTCGTCGTCGTGCAGGGAGAGCAGCAGCACCCCGTCCACGTGCTGGTCGGACAGGTGCCGCTCGACCATGAGCCGCTGCGACGGCGACTGCGCCATCGCGAGCCACAGCTGCAGGGACGTGTCGGCCAGGACGTTGCTGACGCCACGGACGATGCCGGCGAAGAACGGCTCGCCGAAGACCCGCTCCTCCGACTCGGACACCACGAGGGCGACCGAGTCGGTGCGGCGGGTGACGAGGGCGCGGGCGGCCCGGTTGGGCACGTACCCGAGCTCTTCGACGGCGCGGGCGACAGCGGCGCGGGCCTCCGGGCTGACCTGCGGCGAGCCGTTGATCACCCGGGAGACCGTGCCGCGCCCGACGCCGGCGCGCGCGGCCACCTCGTCCAGCGTCGGGCGGCGCACGTTACTCGCCGAGGCCGTTGTGCTTGATGACCTCGCGGAACCGGTGGCCGCTGGCCTTGACCGTCCGCTGCTGCGTGTCGTAGTCGACCCGGATCATGCCGAAGCGCTTGGTGTAGCCCCACGCCCATTCGAAGTTGTCCAGCAGCGACCAGGCGAAGTAGCCGCTCAGCGGGGCGCCGGCGGCGATCGCGTCGTGGCAGGCCCGGAAGTGCGCGTCGAAGTAGGCGACCCGGTCGGTGTCCTCCACCGTGCCCTCGTCGGTGACGGTGTCGACGTACGCGGCGCCGTTCTCCGTGATGTACAGCGGGACCGCCGGGTAGTCGCGGGCGACGCGGGTCAGCGTCTCGGTGAGGCCCGGGGCGTCGACCTCCCAGTCCATGTCGGTGACGGGGACGCCGGGGCGCTTGAGGAACCGGACGGTCTCGCTGCCGGGCCACGACGTCGGCGCCCGCCAGTAGGGCTCGGCGGGGACGTCGGGGTCCTCGCCGGCCACCACGTGGCGGCTGTAGTAGTTGATGCCCAGCAGGTCCAGCGGCTGCGCGATCTGCTTGTGGTCGCCGTCGCGGACGAAGCCGAAGTCGCTGATCCCCCGCAGGTCGGCCACGACGTCCGCCGGGTACGAGCCGAGCAGCACCGGGTCGAGGAAGATCCGGTTGGCGAGCCCGTCGATGCGCCGGGCGGCGTCGAGGTCCCCGGGCTTCGTCTCGTCGGCCGCGGAGATCGCGTACAGGTTGAGCGTGATGCCCAGCTGCGCGGTGGGATCCGCGGCCCTGATCGACTCGATCGCCTGGCCGTGGCCGAGGAGCAGGTGGTGCATGGCGGCCAGGGCGTCGGGCGCGTGCTGGCGGCCCGGCGCGTGGACGCCCGACGCGTAGCCGAGGAACGCCGAGCACCACGGCTCGTTGAACGTCGTCCAGTGGCGGACCCGGTCGCCGAGCGCGCCGTGCACGAGCGTGGCGTAGTCGGCGAACCGGGCCGCGGTGTCGCGGGCGGGCCAGCCGCCCGCGTCTTCCAGCTCCTGGGGCAGGTCCCAGTGGTACAGCGTCACCCAGGGGGTGATGTCGTGCGACAGCAGCTCGTCGACGAGCCGCCGGTAGAAGTCCAGGCCCTTGGCGTTGGCCGGCCCCGACCCGCCCGGCTGGACACGCGGCCACGCGACGGAGAACCGGTAGGCGTTGATGCCCAGGTCCTTCATCAGCCCCACGTCCTCGCGGAAGCGGTGGTAATGATCGCAGGCCACGTCGCCGGTGTCCCCGCCCAGTGTCTTGCCCGGGGTGTGGCTGAACGTGTCCCAGATCGAGGGGGTGCGGCCGTCCTCCTGGGCGGCCCCCTCGATCTGGTACGACGCGGTCGCCGCACCCCACACGAAACCGGGTGGGAACGTCAGCGGGTCGATGCTGGTCACGCCTTGACCGAACCTTCCATGATGCCGCCGATGATCTGACGGCCGAATGCGATGAACACCAGGAGCAGCGGCACGATCGCAAGAGCTGTCCCGGTAAAGACTTGCACGTAGTCGGTCTTGTAATAACCGGTGGCGAGAATGTTCAGTGAAACTTGCACGGTCGGGGTGTCGCCGTTGAGCACGACGTAGGGCCAGAGGAAGTCGTTCCAGGTCTCCATGAACGTGAGCAGGCCCAGCACGGCCGCCGCCGGACGCAGCGCGGGCAGCACGACCGACCAGTACGTCCGCCAGGTGGAGGCGCCGTCGACGCGGGCGGCCTCGATGAGCTCGTCGCTGATCGCGGACTCCGCGTACTGCCGGATCATGAACACGCCGAAGCCCTTGACCAGGAACGGCACGATGACCGCCTGGAGGGTGTTCGTCCAGTCGAACTTCACCATGAGCAGGTACAGCGGAATGATGTTGACCTGGGTCGGGATCATCATCGTGAGGATGATGATCAGCAGCAGGGCGTTCTTCCCGCGGAACTTCAGCTTCGCGAAGGCGAAGCCGGCGAGCGTGGAGAAGAACACCACTGACAAGGTTACACACGACGACACGATGGCCGAGTTGATCAGGCCGTAGACGAAGTTGGCGTCGGTGTTGGCCAGCACCCGCGAGGCGTTGTCGAAGAAGTTCGGGCCGGGCGTGAGCGGCGGCGGGATGTCGGTGACGGCGCTGTTGTCGCGCGACGCCACGATGAAGGACCACAGGATCGGGAAGATCGACAGCACGATCGTGATGATCAGCGCGAGGTACGTCAGCGGGCTGGCGTCCCACAGCGCCGACGAGGCGCTGCGGACCCGGCCCTTCTTCCCCGGCGGCGGCGTGCCCGGCATGCTCCTAGGCCGAGTCATAGTCGTGCTCATGCCGCCACCTCCGCTGCGCTCCGGCGTCGGCCTGAGCCAAACCTGACACATGATGAGCGGCCCGAGCCGCTTCGCTGGCCGCTCATGCCACCACCTCCGCTGCGCTCCGGCGTCGGCCTGAGCCAAACCTGACACATGATGAGCGGCCCGAGCCGCTTCGCTGGCCGCTCATGAGGTCTGCCCCTTGACGGATCGGCGCACCAGAGCGAAGTTGATCAGTGCGAAGATCAGGATGATCACGAACAGCAGCCAGGAGATCGCGGCGCCGCGGCCCACGTTGTAGTTGTTCGTGAACGTGGTCTCGTAGATGTACATCGCGACGGTCTGGAACTCGTTGAGCGAGCCACCCTGGATGCGGCCGTAGTTGAACAGCAGCGGCTCGGTGAACAGCTGCATGCCGCCGATCGTCGAGATGATCACGGTGAAGAGGATCGTCGGCTGGATGAGCGGCACGGTGATCCGCCAGAACCGGCGGGCCGCGGACGCGCCGTCCAGCGACGCCGACTCGTACAGCTCCTTCGGGATCGCCTGCATCGCCGCCAGGTAGATGAGGGCGTTGTAGCCGGTCCAGCGCCAGTCGACCATGAACGCGATCGCGGTCCACGACGACCAGCGGCTGTTGCGCCACTCGACGGGCTGCAGGCCGACGGCGTCCAGAAGCCAGTTCGCCAAGCCGTAGCGGTCGGCGAAGATGAGGCCGAAGACGATGCCGACGGCGGCGACCGAGGTGATGTTGGGGATGAGGACACCCATGCGGATCGCGGTGCGGGCCCGCATCTTCTTGTTGAGCCAGCTCGCGATGAGCAGCGCGAAGATGAGCTGCGGCACGGTCGCGACGATGAACAGGCCGAACGTGTTGAAGATGACGATCCAGAAGTGCTCGTCCCAGAGGACCTTGCGGTAGTTCTCGAGCCCGACGAAGCCCGCGTCGCCACCCGTCAGGGTGTTCTTCCGGGTCGACAGGATGGCGGTGTAGACCAGCGGGTACGCGCCGAACACCGCGAAGAGGACGAAGAACGGCGCGACGAACAGGTACGGCGACAGTCGCAGGTCGAGCCGCCCGACCCGCACGGAGCGCCGCGACGCTGGTTTCGGTGGCCCGGCGGGGGCGCGCCCGTGGCGAGGTCCGGTGACCTCGCCGACGTTGGTAGCCATGGGGGGTGGATCCCTTCCGATCAACGGGCTATGTGGAGGACGGAGGCGGCGTCAGGTTCGACGCCGCCTCCGCCGTCAACGCATCGGTCAGCCTTCGGCGAGTGCCTTGCTGTCCTTGATGGCCTTGTCCCAGCCCGCCTGGGCGCTCAGCTTGCCCTGCTCGGCGGCCTGCATGGCCGGCTCGAACCCGTTCTCCCACAGCGCCTGGTGCTTCGGGCCGAGGTAGATCGGCTTGAGCTCCTTGGCGGCGGCGGCGTAGATCTTGCCGACGGGCGCGTTGTTGAAGTAGTCGTTCTTCGCCTCGGTGATCTTCGGGTCGTCGAGCGCGGCGATCGACGAGGGCAGCGGGCCCGCCTCGGCGAACGCGTCCAGGCCACCCTGCTTGCCGGTGATGAACTTGATCAGCTCGAAGGCCTGCTTCTTGTGCTTGCTCTGCTCCGGGACCGCGAGGTAGGAGCCGCCCCAGTTGCCACCCTTACCGGGGATGGTCGCGATGTCCCATTTGTTCTTGCCGGCGTCGCCGGCGCGCTCCTTGATGACACCCGTGTACCACGGCGGGCACGGAACGGTCGCGAACGCGGCGTTCTTGAACGCGGCGTCCCAGTCCGCCTGCCAGCGGGCGAGCTTGGCGGTCAGGCCCTTGGCGGCCATGTCCATGCCCAGGTCGTAGGCGTCCTTGACGGCCTTGTTGGTGTCACCGATGTACTTGTCGCTCTTGTCGTAGAACCAGCTGTCGGCGTTCTGCATGATGTACGGCTGCATGACGCTCGTCGCCGAGTCGGTCCAGGCGGCGCCGGTGTTCTTCGACTTGAAGATCTCGCCCTGCTTGACGTACTCCTGCCAGGTCGGCCACAGCTTGCTGACCGCGTCGCGGTCAACCGGCAGGCCGGCCTTCTGGAAGAGATCGGTGCGGTAGCACATGGCGAGCGGGCCGACGTCGGTGCCGAGGCCGACGAGCTTCTTGCCGTCCGCGGTGAAGGCGTTCTTCCACTTGAAGGACAGGTAGTCCTTCTCCAGCGACGCCGCGCCCAGGTCCAGCAGGTTGGCGAAGCCCTTGTTGTCCTTCAGGTACTGCAGCAGCATGCCCTCTTCGAGCATGACCACGTCACTCGCGCCGCTGCCGGCGGAGATCCACTGGGCGAGCTTCGGAGCGAAGTCCTTGGTCTGGCCTTCGTTCTTCACGTCGACCTTGATGTTCGGGTTGGCGGCCTCGAAGTCCTTGACCGCCTGGTTGAAGCCGGGCGTGCCGAAGTAGGACAGCGAGATGGTGACCGGGCCCGTGCCGTCGGCGCTGGGCTCGTCGTCCTTCTTCGCACTGCACGCGGTGGTCATACCGAGGGTAAGACCCACGGCGAGCGTGGCCGCGGCGATCGAACGCAGACGGCGTGAGGTGACGCTCATCCTGACCCCTCTCTCAGGTCGTGATGGGTGTGTGGTGGGGGTGTGATGCATCGACGGCGGACCCGGGTGTGAAGTCCGTCGTTCGGGTGTCGCGGGGTATGGCGGGTCGAGCATTTGAGTGGCCCCGTGGCCGCGGGGTGTGTCACCGGCCACAGCCACGGGAGCGCTCCCATGAGACTGGCGCCTCGTCTGCCACGTGTCAATGGGGCAATGGGAGCGTTCCCATTTCGTTACCGCAAGATTTCGACGAGCGGTTTTGTCCGCCTTTACCGCGACATGGCCGCTTCCAGCGCGGCAATCTCAGCGACGGATGTCAATCCAGGCACGAGGACGCGCGCCATCGACAGCTGTCGTCGCACGACAGTTCCTGAAAGCGTCATGGATCGATGTAATCGATCGACGGTCGTCGGGCTTACGTCATGCGGCGCAGGAGCGTGCTCACCCGGGCGGGATCGAAGGACGTCGGGTCGAAGGAGCGGCCGAGCCACTCGCGCATCGCGGCGTGGTCCGGGTGGTCCGGGTCGGCCAGGACGGCGACCAGATCGCGGTAGCCGTCGGGCCCGCCTACGTCGTCGGGTGGGCAGCCGCGCTCGCCGGCGGTGCACACCGGGTAGGCCGTGTCCGGATCGGCGGGGAACACGTCCTCGACCGCCAGGTCGTGCTCCCACCAGTCGCCGAAGTCGTAGGTGTACCGCAGGCGGGCGTCCTTCTGCGCGACCGCGTCCAGGCGGGTGTCGAGCTCGTCCCGGACGTCGAGCAGGCCGTCGGGGTCGGGCACCCCGTACTGCACGCCGTCGATGTCGAAGACGTGCAGGTGACGGTCGCCCCAGCCCATCGCGAACTGCACGACACGGTGGACACGGTCGAGGGTGAAGCCGCCCGGGATGAGGACCCGTCGCCACACGGTGGGCTCGACGCCGTCGAGCGTGATGCGGAGTTGGATGATCGCGCGCGCCATGGTGCAGTCATTGTTGACCGAGGCGGTGTGGCGGCGCACCCTGAAGTGGTGATCTGTCCTGCGTGTCGGGAGAAACGGCACGCCGACTGCCCCGGCGGCAACCGGTGCGACTGCCAGCACCGCGAGCCGGCGCCCACCCCTCCCGTGACGGGCGCGCCGGGGCCCTAAGGTTGGCTGGTGCAGCAGCTGTACCCGCATCCGGGAGACGTCGACCAGGCAACACTCGTCGACCTGTACGCGCCGCCGCCGGAGCCCTCCGTGCGGGTGAACTTCGTGGCGAGCCTCGACGGCGCGGGGACGCTCGACGGCAGGTCGGCGGGCCTGTCGGGGCCGGAGGACAAGCGGGTCTTCGGGATCCTGCGGATGCGCTGCGACGCGCTGCTCGTCGGCGCCGGCACGGTCCGCGACGAGGGCTACCGCGCGCTGCGCCTGGACGAGCAGCGGCGGCGGTGGCGCCTGGAGCACGGGCTGAGCGAGTACCCGACCCTGGTCATCGTCTCCGGCCGGGCGGACCTCGACCCCGCGCAGCCCGCCCTCGCCGACGCGCCGGTCCGGCCGGTCGTCGTCACGCGGAACGGGACGGACACCACCCACCTCGAGCCGGTGGCGGACGTCATCCGGGCGGGTGACCACCACGTCGACCTGGCCACGGCGATCGGACGCCTCCGCGCGGACGGCCACGCCCAGATCCTCAGCGAGGGCGGGCCGCGACTGTTCGGGTCGCTCACCGCGGCCGGCCTCGTCGACGAGCTGTGCCTGACGGTGTCGCCGTTGCTCGCCGGCCCCGGAGCGGGCAGGATCACCGCCGGACCTCTGGCACCGACGCCCGAGCACCTCACGCTGCGTCACGCCTTGCTGGCCGATGGTCAGCTGCTGCTGCGGTACGGGCGCTGAACCGAATCCACACCGCTGTCCACAGACCTGTGGACAAGTGTCCCCAACCTGTGGACGCGCGACCGTCTTATGCGTGTTTTGCGGCGATTTGGCCGTATGAACGAACGTGAACGCATCCACAGGTGGGCGTGGTGGCTTCGATCCTCCGGTGGTCTTGGGGCACGATGCACAGGCGAACACATGTACTGGGGGTCGACCGGATGGACGTTACGGACGAGACGAAGGACGGGCCGGTCGTCGGCCGGGTCCTCGGCACCGCCGACGCGACCCCGCTCACGTTCTGGGTCGCCGTGAACGACGACGCCTACCTCCAGCTCGACGACGTCGTCGTCACCGAGCGTGAGCTCCCCGGCCAGCCGTCGGTGAAGATCGCCGGCGTGGTGACCGCGGTCAGGGCCCGGCACGAGGGCGTCGTGTTCGACTCCGACGTGTTCCTCGTCGCCGACGGCACACTGCCGGCGACGGTGCAGGAGGCGGCCGAGATCACCACGACCCGCGTCGATCCCGAGGTGTACGTCCCGCCGACTCCCGGCGCCGTCGTGCACCGCGCGCAGGGCGACGCGCGGGCCGGCGCCCTCTACTTCGACCGGATGGACCGCACGATCCCGATGGGCTTCGGCCGGGACGGCGCCGCGATGTTCCTCAACGCGGACTTCCTCGACGGCAGCCGCGGCGCCCACGTGTCGATCTCCGGCATCTCCGGGGTGGCGACGAAGACGAGCTTCGCCACGTTCCTGCTCTACTCGGTGTTCCGGTCCGGCGTCCTGGGCGGCGCCGGCGAGACCGCCAACACCCGCGCGCTCATCTTCAACGTCAAGGGCGAGGACCTGCTGTTCCTCGACCACCCCAACAGCCGCCTCGACGCGGCGACGGAGGCCAACTACGCGCGGCTCGGGCTGGTCGCCGGCCCGTTCCCCGACGTGCGGGTCTACGCGCCGCCAAGGGCCGGCGACGCCTCCGGCACGCCGGACGTCAGCAGCCGGCTGACCGGGGTCGACAGCTTCTACTGGACGCTGCAGGAGTTCTGCACCGACCGCCTGCTGCCGTACGTGTTCGCCGACGCGGACGACGAGCGCCAGCAGTACACGATGGTGGTCCACTCGGTCACGGCGCACCTGGCGCGCATCGCGCAGCCCGCGGAGGGCGGCGTCGCCGTCGACGGCACCCGCCTCAACTCGTACGCCGACCTCGTCGACTACCTGGTGGAGCAGCTCAACGACGACGCGACCCGCGGGCAGTGGGCGGGCAGCGCGGTCGGGCTCGGCACGGTCAACGCGTTCGCCCGCCGGCTGATCGGCAGCAAGAAGGACCTGTCCCGGCTGATCCGAGGTGACCTCGCCACCCGCCGCCCGCACGCGGTCAACACCGCCGAGAGCGCCCAGGTGACCGTGGTCGACCTGCACAACCTGCCGGACCGGGCGCAGCGCTTCGTGGTCGGCGTGACGCTGCGCAGCGAGTTCGAGCGCAAGGAGAAGGCGGGCACGGCGAAGCCGCTGCTGTTCGTGGTGCTCGACGAGCTCAACAAGTACGCGCCGCGGGAGGGCACCAGCCCGATCAAGGAGGTGCTGCTCGACATCGCCGAGCGCGGGCGGTCCCTGGGCGTCGTGCTGATCGGCGCGCAGCAGACGGCGAGCGAGGTCGAGCGGCGCATCGTGGCCAACTCCGCGATCCGGGTCGTAGGCCGGCTCGACCCCGCGGAGGCGTCCCGGCCCGAGTACGGGTTCCTGCCCCCGGCCCAGCGCCAGCGGGCCCTGCTCGCCAAGCCCGGCACCATGTTCGTGTCGCAGCCGGAGATCCCGGTGCCGCTGTGCATCGAGTTCCCGTTCCCGTCGTGGGCGACCCGGCCCGCGGAGGCGGGCGCCGCGCCGAGTGCGACGCTGCGCTCGATCGCCCAGGCCAACGACTCGTTCGCGGTCGTCGCGCGGGTCGGCGGCGGCATCACCGACGACGAGATCCCCTTCTAGTCACTGCGAAAGGACTGCACCGGTGCGGATCCTGCACACCTCGGACTGGCACGTCGGCAAGGTCCTCAAAGGACAGTCGCGGGCCAACGACCACATCGCGGCCCTCAAGGCACTCGTCGACGTGGCCGAGGCCGAGCAGCCCGACCTGGTGATCGTCGCCGGGGACCTGTACGACTCGGCGAGCCCGCCCGCCGACGCCACGAAGATCGTCACGCGGGGGCTGTCGGCGCTACGCAAGACGGGCGCGGACGTCGTCGTCATCGGCGGCAACCACGACAACGGCCAGGCCCTCGACGCGCTCCGGCCGTGGGCGGACGCGGCCGGCATCACCATCCGCGGCGCCCTCACGAAGCCCGAGGAGCTGCTGCTTCCGGGGCGGACGCGGGACGGCGAGGAGTGGCGGCTCGCCGCGCTGCCGTTCGTGTCCCAGCGGTACGCGCTGCGGGCGGCGGAGATGTTCGACCTCAGCGCGGCGGAGAGCGCGCAGAGCTACGCGCACCACATCGGCGGCCTGCTCGCCACCCTCGCCAAGGGGTTCGGGCGCGACACCGTCAACCTGATCACCGGGCACCTCACGGTCATCGGCGCGACGATGGGCGGCGGCGAGCGCGAGGCGCACACCATCATGGGCTACGCCGTGCCCGCGTCGGTCTTCCCGTCCTCGGCGCACTACGTCGCGCTCGGCCACCTGCACCGGGCGCAGGCCGTCAACGGGCCCTGCCCGATCCGCTACTGCGGCAGCCCGCTGCCGATCGACTTCGGCGAGGAGGAGAACTTCTCCGCCGTCGCGGTCGTCGACGTGACCACCAGCACCGCGGCGCGGGTCCGCGAGGTGCCCCTGCCGGTCGCGACCCCGCTGCGGACGGTCCGTGGCACGCTCGCCCAGCTGGCCACCCTGGACACCGGTGAGGCGTGGCTGCGGGTGTACGTGTCGGAGCAGCCCCGGGCGGGACTCCGCGAGGAGGTCCAGGAGCTGCTGCCGAAGGCCCTGGAGGTGCGCATCGACCCGAAGCTGCTGCCCGACCCGAAGGCCGCCGAGCGGGCCGCGGCGCGCGCCGGCCGGTCCGCGGGCGAGCTGTTCGCCGACTACCTCGGCCAGAAGGGCCACGCGGACGACGCCACGGTCAAGCTGTTCCACCAGCTGCACGACGAAGTCCAGGAGGCGAGGAACTGACATGCGGCCCATTCGCTTGGACCTGGACGGGTTCACCGTCTTCCGGCGGCCGACGACCGTCGACTTCACCGACACGGACTTCTTCGCGCTCGTCGGGCCGACCGGCTCCGGCAAGTCGACGATCCTCGACGCGATCACGTTCGCGCTCTACGGCACCGTCCCACGCTGGGGCGACCGGCGCGCGATCGCCAACGCGCTCGCCCCGTCGGCGACCGAGGCGAGGGTGCGGTTCGTGTTCGAGTCCGCGGGCGTGCGCTACGTCCTCGCCCGGGTCGTGCGCCGCGACGGCAAGGGCGCGGTCAGCACCAAGCACGCCGGCCTGGAGGCGCTCCCGCACGGCTTCGACCTGTCGCGCTTCGACAGTGGGCTCAGCGCCGAGGACATGGGCACCGTGCTCGCCGGCACGCCCATGGAGGTCGACCTGGCGGTGCAGAGCGTGATCGGCCTGCCCTACGAGCAGTTCACCAAGTGCGTGGTGCTGCCGCAGGGCGAGTTCGCGGCGTTCCTGCACGCCAAGCCGGCCGAACGGCAGAAGATCCTCGTCAATCTGCTGGGTCTCGACGTGTACGGGCAGATCCGCGAGCGCGCGAACCTGCGCGGCAGCGCCGCCGACGCGAAGCTGAAGGTCCTCGGCGAACAGCTCAGCGGCATGTCCGACGTGGACGACGCGGCCCTCGCCGCGGCGGTCGCGCGGGCGGAGACGCTCCGGGCGCTCGCCGGTGACGTCGACCGGATCGGGCCGCAGCTGGCCGACGCGGCGAAGCTCGCCGTCGCCGCCGCGGCCACGCTCACCGACCTGGACGCCGACATCGACCGGCTGACCCGGCTGCGGGTGCCGGCCGACGCGGGCACCCTGGCGGCGGGCGCGGCGCAGGCCCGCGCCGCGGTCACGGCCGCCGCCGACGCGGTCCGCACCGTGGAGGAGCGGGAGGAGAAGCTGCGCGGCGAGCTGCAGGGCGCCGGCGACCAGACCGCGCTGCGGCGGCTCCTCGACGCGCACGCCGAGCGCGACCGGCTCGCCGGCGAGGCCGCCACCGTCCACGCGACCGTCGCGGCGGCCGAGCAGGAGCACGGGAAGGCCGCCGCCGCGCTGGGGGTGGCTCGTACCAAGGCCGCCGACGCGATGGGAGCGCTGGAGGCGGCCAGGGAGGCCTACCAGACCGCGGTCGCCGTCGACCGGGCCACCGCGCTGCGGCCGCACCTGCGGGTCGGCGACGAGTGCCCGGTGTGCACCCAGACCGTGCGGACACTGCCGGAGACGCCGCTCGAGCCGGCGGTCGCGGCGGCCAAGGCGGCCGGCGACGCGGCCCGCAAGCGCAGCGACGCCGCCGAACGGGTCGTCGCCGACCAGGACAAGATCGTGCGCGACCTCGACCGGGGGCTCGCCGCGGCGCGGGCGCACGCCGAGCAGGTCGACGCCCGGATGTCCGCACTGGACCGGGCGCTGGACGGCGCGCCTGCGCCCGACGCCCTGCGCCGCGACCTCGACACCATCGCGAAGCTCCACAGTGGGCTGGAGAAGGCCGGCGCCGAGGTCCGCAAGGCACGCGAGGCGCACCGCAGGGCCGCCGGCGCCGCCGACCGGGCCGAGGACCAGCTGCGCGCGGCGTGGAAGGCGTTCGACGCGGCCCGCGACGCGCTCGCCGCGTTCGGCCCGCCGCCCGCGGACCGCGACGACCTCGCCGACGCGTGGGCGGCGCTGACCGGCTGGGCCGGCACCGCCGCCGGCGAGCGGCAGGCCCGCCGCCCCGCGGCGGCCGAGGCGGTCCAGGACGCCGAGGCGCGGGTCACCGCGGTCCGCCACGAGCTGCGGGCACGCTTCGCCGACGCGGGGCTGCCCGCGCCCGGCGCCGACCCGGCCCGCGAGGCCGCCGTCGCCGTGGAGCGGGCCGAGGCGGCGCACCGGCGGATCGAGGAGCGGCGCGCCGAGGCCGCCAGGCTGACCGCGCAGCGCGACGAGGTCGCGCGGGAGGCGCAGGTCGCGAAGGCCCTCGCCCAGCACCTGCGGGCCGACCGCTTCGAGCGGTGGCTGCTCGCCGAGGCCCTCGACACGCTCGTCGACGGCGCGTCGCGGACGCTGCGGGAGCTGTCCGGCGGGCAGTACGACCTCGGCCACGAGAAGGGCGAGTTCTACGTCGTCGACCACCACGACGCCGGCCTGCGGCGAGCGGTGCGGACACTGTCCGGCGGCGAGACGTTCCAGGCGTCCCTCGCCCTCGCGCTCGCCCTCTCGGAGCAGCTGGCCGGCCTGTCCACGGCGTCGGCGAGCCTCGAGTCGATCGTCCTCGACGAAGGCTTCGGCACCCTCGACCAGTCCACATTGGACACCGTCGCGGCGACCCTGGAGGCCCTCGCCGCACGCGGCGACCGGATGGTCGGCGTCGTCACGCACGTCGGCGCGCTCGCCGAGCGCATCCCCGTCAGGTTCGAGGTGCGCAGGGACGCGCGCACCGCCCGGGTGGAGCGGGTCGGGCTGTGAAGTTTCACGTCGACGCGTGGGACCCGTCATACGGGGTGGCGTTCGAGGCCGCCGCCGCGGACGGTCCGCAGGCGCAGAGCAGCGCGCAGATCCAGCCCGACGTCGAGCTGCCCGCCCAGGCCTGGCGGGGCGTCGACGCGCCCGCCGGGCTGCGGCCGCCCGGCACCGTCCTCGTCGTCGACGGCGTCCAGCGCATCGACGCGCGGGTCTGGGCCACCGGCGACGACGGCGTCACGTACCCCGGCGTCGCCGCCTCCTACGCGGCCGGCGTCGTGCGCTGCGACCTCGACCGGGGCGCCGCCGCGATCGCCACGACCCGCATCGAGCGCGGCCTGTTCACCCCGTTCGAGCTGGCCCCGCCCCTGGTCGCCGGCGCCGTCCGCTACCCGGCGATCCGGGTCTCCCGGGGCGAGCCGAAGGACCTGGCGCTGGGCGTACAGCGGCACATGCGGGCACTGGAGGTCGGCGTGTCCGGCGAGGAGCGCGACGACGGCGACCTGCTCATCGTCGACGGCCCGCTGCAGGAGCGCGCGCACCTGCCCCGCGCCCTGGGCTACATCAAGACCCACCGCGTCGAGTACCTGCCGGCGGACCTGACCGCCGTCGTCACCGGGCTGCGCGGCGGCCAGCGCTCCCCCGTGTTCCTCCTCGGCACCTCGTGGCACCGGTTCGCCTGGTACCTCCGGCTGCCGGGGCCGGAAGGGTCACCGTGGGCGGGCATCGTGCGGGCCGAGTGCTCCGCCGACCTGCTCCCCGCCGACGCGATCGCCCTCGCGCACCTGTCGGCGGTCACGCTGCCCCGCTTCGCCTCCAGCGCCTACAAGGACCCGCGGGCCCCGCAGAACCTCATCCCGATCGCGGGCCTGGAGCGTAAGCTGCGCGCCATGCTCGGCGACGCCCGCCTCCTGCACCGCGCCCTCGCCAAGGCCGCCCGGTGAGGACGTTCGACTGCCCGCCCCGCTACGACCTGGCGGGGACGCTGCGCGGCCTGTGCCTCATCAACGGCGACCCGACGCTGTCCGTCGGCGCGCGGGAGGGCTGGTTCGCCACCCGTACACCCGACGGCCCGGGCACACTCCAGCTGACGCTCACGGGAACCTCGCCGGCCGCTGGCTCCTCGCCGGCCGCTGGCTCCTCGCCGGCCGCTGGCTCCTCGCCGGCCGCTGGTTCCTCGCTGGTCGCGACCGCCTACGGCCCGGGCGCCGACTGGCTCCTCGACCGTGCCGACGCCGTGGCCGGGTTCCGGGACGACCTCACCGGATTCCTCGACCTCGCCCGGCAGCACCCGCTCCTGTACCGCCTCGCCCGCGAGCACTCGGGCCTGCGCATCGGCGCCACCGGCCGGGTCTTCCACCACCTGGTCCCGGCCGTCCTCGGCCAGAAGGTCACCGGCAAGGAGGCCCGCGACGGCTACGTGCGCCTCCTGCGCCACTTCAGCACCGACCCCGCCCCCGGCCCGCATCCCCGGCTCCGCCTGCCCCCTCCACCCGAGGCGATCGCCGCCGCGCCCTACTGGGTGTTCCACCCCTTCGGCATCGAGCAGAAACGCGCCGACACCCTGCGCCGCGTCGCCGCCGAAGCATCCCGCCTGGAGCGCTGCACCACCGCCGCCGACGCCGTCGCGCGGCTGCTCACCATCCGCGGCATCGGCCCCTGGACCGCCGCCGAGGTCACCCGCGCCGCCTACGGCGACCCCGACGCCGTCTCCGTCGGCGACTACCACATCAAGAACATCGTGGCCTACGCCCTGACCGGCGCGGCCCGCGGCACCGACGAGCACATGCTGGAGCTGCTCGCCCCGTACGCCGGCCACCGCGGCCGCGTCTGCGGCCTGCTGGCCGCCGCCGGCATCACCGCCCCCAAGTTCGGCCCCCGCATGCCCCTCCGCAGCTTCGCCCGCTTCTGACCTGGCTGTGCTTCCGCCCCACCGCTGCCGCGGCGGGTCCCGGCGGGGATGCTCACCCGCGCCGCACTGCCCGCGCTATGGCGCGAGGCAGACCAAGCGCCGCATACGCGCCGCATCCGGTGCCCGCCCTCCGCACCCCTCCCATGATCCGGAAGACTTTGTGTCGTCATAGCAGCAAAAAGTCTTCCGGATCACGAGAAACCGGGGCGGTGACGGCAACCCTCCAGCCGCTGAACCTTGCGGCCCGATCACCCTGGGCAGCCCGCCGACGATCGCTTGGCTCGCGGTGGCGTGCCGGTCAACTCGCAGCACGATCTCAGCCGCACGGCCGCCTTTCGCCCCACTCCCCATGATCCGGAAGAGTGTGTGTCGCCATAGCCACACAAAGTCTTCCGGATCACGAGAAATCCGCCCCACCACGGTCCTGGCGGGCACCCATCGCAGTAGATCGATGACCTCCGATCAGAATTCCGTGATCCGGAAGAGTTGTTGTCGTCATAGCAGCACAAAGTCTTCCGGATCATGAGAAATCGCCTCGGGATGATTCCGCGGAACTGCGCGAGCGTTGCGCTGCTCGGTGCCGGTCGGTGGTGTCGACCACCCGAGGCTCGCCCCGAACATGCAGCGTGGTTGCGGCGCGCGGGGTCGATCGCGGGCACGTCCACTCCGACCCCTTGCACAGACGTTGGCCAATGCCCTGATTGGCGGCTTTTGTTCAGAGGCCGGCCACAGGTGCGCACGCGTTTACCCGATCGCAGCGAAACACGGGCGCCGGCCACCGGATGCGGCGCGCATGCGGCGCTTGGCCTGCCCCGCCGGGCCCCGCCGCGGCAGCGGTGGGGGAATTGCAGCTCAGGTTCGGCGCATGGTGATGTGTTCGATGCCGTCCTCGAGGTAGGGGGTGCCTGTGGCGACGAAGCCGAACCGTTCGTACACGCGGATGGCCGTCGTCTGGGCGTCCAGGACCGCGGGGCGGGGGCCGATCAGGGCTACCGCCTCGGCGAGAAGGCGGGCGGCGAGGCCCTGACCCCGGTGGGTGGCGGCGGTGACCACGCGGCCGATGCGGGCGGTGCCGTCCGGGTCGGTGAGGACGCGCAGGCAGGCGGTGACGGCGCCGGCGGGGTCGGTGAGCCAGATGTGGACGGTGGCGGGTTCGGTGTCGCGGCCGTCCAGCTCGGGGTAGGGGCACGCCTGCTCGACGACGAAGACGTCGCTGCGGAGGCGGAGGATGGCGTACAGGGTGAAGACGTCCAACGAGGCGAAGGGCGCGCTGTGGATGATCACGGCCTGAGCCTAGCCAGCTGCTCGGCGGTCTTGCGGGCGGCGATGAGGACGGGGTCCCAGACCGGGGCGAAGGGCGGGGCGTAGGAGAGGTCCAGGCCGGTCATCTCCTCGACGGTCATGCCGTGCCAGAGGGCGACGGCGAGGGCGTCGATGCGCTTCGCGGCGCCTTCCTGGCCGACGATCTGGGCGCCCAGGAGGCGGCCGGTGGTGCGTTCGGCGATCAGCTTCGTGGTGATGGGGAGGGCCCCGGGGAAGTAGCCGGCGCGGGTGGTCGACTCGGTGACGGCGGAGAACACCTCGAAGCCCGCACCCGAAGCCTCGGCGGTGGTGAGGCCGGTGCGGGCGACCTCGTGCGAGCAGATCTTCGACACGGCGGTGCCGACGACGCCGGGGAAGGTGGCGTAGCCGCCGCCGATGTTGATGCCGGCGGCGCGGCCCTGCTTGTTGGCGTGGGTGCCGAGGGCGATCGCGGTGGGGCGCTGCGAGATCAGGTGGTGCACCTCGACGCAGTCGCCGGCGGCCCAGACGCCCTCCGCGGACGTGCGCTGGCGGCGGTCGACGACGATGCCGCCGGACGCACCGACCGCGATGCCGGCGTCGGCCGCGAGGGCGCTGTTGGGTTTCGTACCGAGGCCGAGAATGACGACGTCGGCCGGCAGCGTCCCGGCGTCGGTGCGGACCGCGGTGACCCGGCCGGCGTCCGACGAGAAGCCCGAGAGGCGGCACGACAGCCGCAGGTCGACGCCGAGGTCGCGCAGCGCGTTCGCGACGAGGCCGGCCATGTCGGGGTCGAGGGTGCGCATGGGCTGGTCGGCGGCGTCGATGAGGGTGACCTCCAGGCCGCGGCGGATCATCGCCTCCGCCATCTCGAGGCCGATGTACCCGGCACCGACGACCACCGCGCGCTTCGGCGCACGGTCGTCCAGGAACGACAGCAGCCGGATGCCGTCCTCCAGCGTCTGCACGCCGTGGATCCCGTCGGCGTCGGCGCCCGGGACGTCGGGGCGGGCCGGCACGCCGCCGGTGGCGATGACGAGCTGGTCGAAGGGTTCGTCGTAGGTGCGCTCCCCCGACCGGACGGTCACGGAGCGGGAGGGCAGCGAGATCCCCACGACCTCGCAGCCGAGGCGCAGGTCGATGTCGAGCTTGCGGAACTCCTCGGGCGTGCGGGCGACCAGGTCGTCCGGTGCGGAGACGTCGCCGGCTACCAGGTACGGGATGCCGCACGCCGAATAGGAGACGTGCTGCCCCTTCTCGAACGCCACGATCCGCAGGTCGGCGGCGGTTCGGCGGCGGCGGGCCTGCGAGGCGGCGCTCATCCCTGCGGCGTCGCCGCCGATGACGACCAGACGTTCCAGCGAAGCGGTCACCAGATCATTTAATCGTGTTTGTCCGGCGCGGGGATCGGCGCGCCGGTGTCGTCCCAGACGTTTCCGGAATTGGCGCTCAGCGTGGTCTGCGTACTGATGAGAATGGGGCAGACGTATCTGGTGTTGCGGCCGAAGCGGTTGTTCACCACGGCGATGCCGGTCATCGGGGTGGGGCCGCCGCCGCGGTGGGCGAAGTTGAGCACGCAGGAGCCGCCGTCGAGCCAGTTGTTCTCGACGCGCACGTCACCGCTGGCGCCGCCCTCCTGCGTGATCTGGAAGGCGGCGTTGGCTTCGGCGCCCGGGTAGAGCACGTTGTGCCGCAACGTGATGCGGCGCTTGCCGCGGGTGTCGACGGCGTCGTTGACGGTCGCGCCCGGGGCGCCGGTGCTGAAGAACGTCAGGTCGTGGATCCAGGAGTCCTGGATGACGACGTCGTTGCCGGCCTTCACGCCGTCGACGGTGCCGTGGATGTTGACCCGGGTCAGGGTCGTGGCGGTGGCCCACACGCCGTCGAGGCACGCGTTGGGGTTGGCCGGGGCGATCTCGACGTCCTCGATGACCGCGCTGCCGACGACCTCGATCACGGCGGCCGAGCAGCGCGCCGCCCCGCCCCGCACGATCGAGTTGCGGATCGTCACGTTCTTCCCGGTGATGCGGACGTACCCGCGGATGTCGGCGTTCGAGATCACGGCGTTGTCGACGGACAGCGTCTGGTCGCCCGTGAGCACGGTCAGCGCCGTGCCGGCGATCACGCCGGTGTTGCCGGCGGAAGGCTTCCCACCGCCCCGCGACACGACCCTCGGCACGGCGGACGGCGACGCGCCGGCCGACACCGACGGTGACGGGGACCGGGACGCCGAGGGCGACGGCGAGGCACCGGAGCCGGGCAGCCCCGCCCGCTCCGCGGAGCGGCGCTCCTCGGGGGTCAGGCCGTCCACGGATGCCCGGCGATCGGGCTGCGTCAACGGATACACCATGATCGCCGTCAGTGTCACCGTCACGACGCCGGCGACCGCGACGCCGATCGGCCCCCAGTGAAAGCGGCGCCAGTCCACGCGTCGCCCAGTCGCCGGAAGATCACTCTCGGTGGTCACTGACCCTTTCTAGTGGTACCAGAGTGACGTTGTCCACCTATTGATGCGCGTGTTTACGGAAGTGTCTTCGACATCTGCCGCGAAGTCGTCTCGAACCCCAACGATTCGTACAGGCGCAGCGCCCCCGGGTTGTGACCGAAGACGTTGAGGCCGACCCGGGTCACGCCGCGGGCGCGCAGTTCCTCCTCGGCGGCGAGCATCAGCGCCCGGCCGTGGCCGCGGCGGCGGTGCGCCTCCTCGACGGAGATCTCGTAGATCCACGCCTGCGCCCGGTCGGGCGTCGGCAGCCCGATCCACAGGTGCCCGACCACGTCGCCGTCCACCACGCCCGCGTAGAGCAGGTGCCCCTCGGTGGCGAGGCCGTCGGGCAGCCACGTCGCGAACTGCCGCTCGATCCGCGCCTCAACCTCGGCCGGGGAGCCGCGCCCCGCCTGCACCTCGTCGAGCGCATAGGCCGCCTTCAGCGCGGCGATGAAGGACGTGAACTCGGACGGGGTGAGCGGGCGCAGCGTGAGCATGGCGCTCACAATACGAAGGCGTCCGTCCACAGCTGCCGCGACCGCCCGGACAGCGCGTCGAGCAGCCCGACCGCCTGCCCGTCGGTGAGCGCCGCCACGAAGTCGACGATCGCCCGGCCACGGGCCATCGCCATCCGGTCCAGGTCTCCCGAGGCGAGACCGTAGTCGGCCGCGGTCAGGTCGCGGACCTCCGCGTACGCCATGTCGACCAGGTCGTGCAGCCGCCGCGGCAGCCGCGCCGCCTCGTCGGGGTCGACCAGCCACGCGTGCAGCGCCTCGACGAGCGCGCTCAGCAGCCGGGCCTGCCCCCGCTGGTGCAGCGCCAGGTCGGGCCGCTCCAGGACGAACCGGTGGTGCACGAACTTCAGCACCTGCACCTCGTGCCACTGCGCGGTGCCGAGCGCGACGTGCCCGGCGCGCATCGGCGGATCCGGGAGCACGTTGATGGCGTCGATGAGCCGCCGCGTCCAGCTGGCCGAGAAGCGCGCGACGCCCTGCTCCGCCTCGATCGAGCCGTCGAACGGCGCCGCGAGCAGCCCGTCGACGAGCTCGTGCCGCACGTGCTCGACGGCCGCCCAGAACGCGTCGTCGTCGCTGATCCAGCCGTCCTTGCGGAACAGGTCGCGGCGCAGCAGCTCCACCGAGTGCCCCGGCCGGCGGGCGGAGGCACGGAGCTCGGCGAGGCTGAGGTCGGACGAGCGCAGCGCGGTCGCGTCGCGCTGCCACGCCATCAGCTCGGTGGCGACGGCGCCCTGCTGCAGGACCCCGACCCGGTGGAAGTCCTCGAGGTCGTGGATGGCGTAGGCGATGTCGTCGGCGGTGTCCATCACGGACGCCTCCGCGGTCTGCTGCCACTGCGCGAGCAGCCCGTCGAACGGCGCGCGGGCCTGGCGCAGGTCGGCGAGCTCGGTCACGTAGGCGCCGAACTTCATCGACCCGGCCGAGGGGTCCTCCGGGTCCACCCCGGCACCACGAGGCGTCGGACGCATCAGGTGTACGTGTGGCGAAGGGTAGGTCCGCCGGGTCCACGGGTACTTCGCCATGGCCGCCCGGACCGCGGCGGTGAGGTCCAGCCCGACGGTCGAGCCGCTGATCTCGGTGCTCGTGACGATGCGGTACGACTGCGCGTTGCCCTCGAACCCGTCCGGCAGCCCGAGCCGCTGCCGGGCGAGCCGGTCCAGGACCCGTTCCCCGAGGTGCCCGAACGGCGGGTGCCCGAGGTCGTGCGCGAGCGCCGCCGCCTCCACGACGTCGGCGTCGCAGCCGCCGAGCTTGTCCAGCAGCGGCTGCGCTCCGCACTGGGGCGAGCACAGCCGCTCCACGATGCCGCGGGCGACGCTCGCGACCTTGAGGCTGTGGGTGAGCCGGTTGTGCACCAGCAGCCCCGACCCGCCCGGGCTGATCACCTGGGTGACGCCGCCGAGGCGGGCGAAGAACGGGGACGCGACGATCCGGTCCCGGTCCGCACGGAACGGGTTGCCGGTCAGGTCCCCGGAGGAGGGGCCCCGGCCGCCGAAAAGTCGCGACTCCCTCATGCCGGTTTGCGGACCTCGATGACGAAGCCGCTCGCGGTCACCGCGGCCGCCGGGTGGTGCGCCAGCAGCAGGTCGAGGAGCTTCAGGGGGGACAGGATCCAGGTGAGGGGCAGGATCGCCCGGTACAGCCGCATGCTGCCGAACGACAGCAGCATCGCCAGCCACTCCTGCAGCGTCCACAGCATGCCGGACGTCGGGCCGGCGCCGACCTTGACGCTGAGGACCTCGAACTGCGGGAACTGCTCGCGCAGCCCGACCTCGGTGTAGCGCTGGAAGTCGTACGGCGAGGCGTGGAACGGCTGCATGAACGGCACGAACACGAGCATCCGGCCGCCGGGGCGCAGCACGCGGTGCATCTCGGCGATGTGCGCCGCCGGGTCGGGCACGTGCTCCAGGACGGCGATGCTGATCCCGCCGGCGAGGCTGCCCTCGGCCAGCGGCAGGCGCCGCAGGTCGGTGACGATGTCGACGTTGGGGTAGGTGCCGCCGTCCATGCAGATGACCCGCTGGTCGCGGCGGTGCGTGCCGCAGCCGAAGTCGGCGACGAGGTCGTGCTCCAGGTTGAAGCTGCGCAGGAACGGCATGATCAGGTTGCGGTCCATGACCGGCGACAGCACCTTGATCGCCGTCGGGTACACCTTGTTGAACCGCTTCTTGACGTGCTCCTTGATCCGGTTCAGCGCGTCGGCGGTGAGCTCCTCGGAGTCGAACCCGCCGAACTTCAGCTGACCACTGCCGTTTTTCCAGAGGCGCTTGCCCGTGTGACCGCAGGCCGCGCAGGCGACGATCTCGCCGCCGTCGAGCTGTAACGGTGCGTGACAGGCGGGGCAGGCCAGCACCTGTGCCAGGCGGGCCTGGCGGCCCGCGGAGGTCGGCTCCATCGCGGGGGCGTCAGTCACAGTGTCGTTCATCATCCCTCAGCGGATCTCGTAGACAGCGATCTTCCCTGCACGGTGCCTGAGCTGCGCGAACTCACCAAGCGACGGCGAGGCTGAGACTGCGGAGGGGTCCGAGGCCTCGAGGACGAACAGCCACCGCACACCATACTGGTCGCGCAGCTTGTCGATCGTCGCCGCCGACGGCGAAATGAACGCCGCGTCATTGTCGGAGAGCAGCTGCTGGTTCCAGTACGGCACGACCACGTCGTTCACACCGATCTCGGCGGCCACCTCATGGGCACGGCTCGTGAATCCCCAGCCTTCGATCAGGAAGCGGCGCTCACTGTACGCCGCGAAGGCGAAATGCCGGTTGTCGCACTGGGTCGGGTTCTCGCCGGCGAGGACGAAGCAGTGCGCGTTCGTGGCGACCAGGTCGTCGGGGGCGGAGTGGTCACGCAGCCATCGCCCGGCCTGCATCGTGCCCGCCGGGATGAACTGCTGGTACTGGTTGATGTCGCGCCAGCCGGTGTCCTCGGCCTGGCGGGTCGTCTCGTGCAGGTGCAGCGGCGTCGTGACCAGGCAGGCGCCGGCCAGCAGGCTGACGACGACGGTGCCCTTGGCCGGGAAGGACGACCGGATCACGAGCAGCACGGCGATGCCGAGCAGCCCGAACACCGCCGCATATGGCCAGACGAGGTAGAACGCGCTCTTGGCGGAGCTGCCGGCGCGGGCCGCCGTGGGGACCCACGTCTGGCCGAGCTGGTGGATCACGATCAGGCTCGCGGCGCCGACGGCGATCGCGCCGTACACCCAGGTCAGCATCCGCCGGGTGGGCACGCCGGACGGCGTGATCATCGCCAGGCCGACCACCGCCGCGAGCGACAGGTACGGGCGGCCGGAGACCATGAACCACCCCTCGGCGCCGCCCTCGTGCCCGAAGACGAACAGCGCGCCGATGCCGGACAGGCCGATCCCGAGCACCAGGACGACCGGCTCGGCTGGAATCTGCAGGTCGGGGCGGCGCCGCCACACGAACCGCGTCAGCCCGACCAGGCCCGGCCAGATGCAGGCCCAGCAGGCGACCGTGATCGCCGCGACCAGCAGCAGCCGCAGCAGCCCGGCCTGGCCAGGCACCGCGAACTTGGCCGTGAAGGGCGCGCCGGAGATCTGGGCGAAGTGCAGCGGGTCGATCGCCAGGCCCTGCGCCGCCCCGCCGAACAGGACGAACTGCGCGAACAGCAGCGCGAGGAACGCGACGCCCGCGACGATCAGCGCGGGCGGGCGGACCTGGCGACGGACCAGCAGGCGCACCGCGATGACCAGGAGCACGCCGGCGAGCAGCATGGGCAGGAACGTCGCCTTGCCGCCGGTGATCGCCGCCATCAGCAGGACCACCAGCAGCCAGCGCTTCCGGTTGCGCTCCGTGAGCACGTCCACCAGCACGAGCACGAGCGCGGCGAACAGAATCGCGCCGAACGTCTGTGTCGGGCTCGTCCACAGCTGGGCGCGCAGCGACGAGCCGTCCTCGTAGACGTTGGTGCCGTAGGCGGAGAACCATGTGTTCAGCGGCCACTGGTACGGCGTCGGGGTGAGCACGAAGAAGGTGACGACCACGGCGGCCGCCCCGCACCACCACTGGCCGGTGAGCTTCTTGCCGAGGACGGCCATCAACACCAGCAGCCCGAGGATCATCGGCAGCGGCGACAGGCGCAGCAGCAGGACCTCCGGCTCGATCCCGGTGATCCAGGAGGTGGAGGCCATCTCGGCGTAGACGAACCAGTGGTAGAGCACCGGCTGCTCCGGCAGCCACGGCGAGGCGAGCGGCATGTGGTGCTTGGCGTCACCGAGCAGCGCCAGGTGGAACGGGGAGTCGATGTCGGGGCTCAGCGAGCCGGGCTCGACCAGACCGTGCGTGCGGAAGAACCGGATGATGCTCCAGTAGAAGAGCACCAGCCCGCCGCCCGACAGGATCGCCGAGAACCAGAACGGCGTCTTCTCATCGGCGCGGTCGGTGCCACGCCAGTAGCGCCGCAGTTTCGGCACGAGCAGGAAGACCGCGATCGTCGCGACCGGCCATGCGGCCGTCAGCAGGGGCACGCCGATCCACCTGGCGGCGATGTAGGTCATCACCTCGCACGAGTAGCCGACGGCGAGACCCGCCGCGACGTCTTCGACGAGCCAGCCGGACCGGCCGCGGACCGCCCGCCAGAGCAGCATGCCCGGCAGCGCGATCCCGAGCGCGACGTAGCCGGCGAAGATCGCCGTCGTCCAGACCGGGACCCCGTAGAACCGCAGTCCGATGATGATGAGAACACCGAGCGTGACCGGCGGCACCCAGGCGGGCGGCCTTCGCCGGGCGCGGGCTGGCGAAGGTGTCGCCGACGTCGGCTGTTCCACGGTTACCGCCACATGCTCCGCCGTTCTCCCGAGATGACCGTCGCACATTATCAACGCTGACAGGGAGCACCCGTTTCGCGGCATCCTGCGGTCAGCAGGTGTCCCCGGCGCACCTTCGGTCGATCAGGGTCTGGATGCCGTCCATGACGCGCGCCAGGCCGAACTCGAAGTCGGTGTCCGGCGTCTCGTCGGGCACGTCGAGTATGCCGGTCGCGAGAAGCCTGCCGATCGCGGGGAACCGCTGGGGGTCGGCCAGCCTGCCGAGCAGCTGGCCATAGGTCAGCATCGCCTCGTCGGCGGTCGTCCCCGACGCCTGCGCCGCCGCGGTGATGTCGGCGGTCAGCACTGCCCAGTTCCGGGTGATGCCACTCACGGTCATGATCGTGGAGAGCTTCTCGTGCTCCTCGAGGGGCGTCCCCGCCAGCACCGCGAGGCCGTGGTCCATCCAGGCGACGTGGTTGGGCGTCAGCGGCGGCGAGGTGATCGGCACCCGCACCATCCACGGCTGGCGCCGCAGGATCGCCAGGTGCGTGCGGGCGAAGCGCAGCATCCCCTCCCGCCAGCCCTCGCCCGGCGGCAGCGGCGGCGGGTGGCCGACCGCGGCGTCGACCATCAGGTCGAGCAGCTCGTTCTTCGCGGCGACGTAGCGGTACAGCGACATCGTGGCCGCGCCGAGCTCGGCCGCCACCCGGCTCATCGACACCGCGCCGAGGCCCTCCGCCGCGGCCACCTGCACGCCCGCGGCGACGATCCGATCCAGCGTCAGCCCGGGTCGCGGCCCCTTGCCGGGCCGGGCACGCAGGCCCCAGGCGACGGCCAGGTTCGAGGGCAGTTCCTTCTCCATTGACTCAGATCCTACTTCTGCGTATAACTTACGCAGTAGTGCGTACGACATACGCAGTAAACAATCTTGGAGCGTGCCCCATGACCCTCGCCGTCGAGGCGACCGGCCTCACGAAGTCGTACGGCAGGCTCGACGTCCTCACCGGCGTCGACCTGGCGGTGCCGGCCGGCACCGTGTTCTCCCTGCTCGGACCCAACGGCGCCGGCAAGACCACCACGGTGCGCATCCTCGCCACGCTCCTGCGCCCCGACGGCGGCCGGTGCCGCGTCGCCGGCTACGACGTGGTCCGCCAGCGCCGGCAGGTCCGCGCAGCGGTCAGCCTCACCGGGCAGTACGCGGCGGTCGACGAGCTGCAGACCGGCGCCGAGAACCTCCGCATGATGGGCAGGCTCAGCGGCCTCACCGCCGCCGCGGCCAGGAAGCGCGCCGGCGAGCTCCTCGAGCGCTTCGACCTGACCGCCGCCGCCGACCGGCGCGCCGGCACCTACTCCGGCGGCATGCGGCGCCGGCTCGACCTCGCCGCCGGCCTCGTCGGCACCCCGTCGGTGATCTTCCTCGACGAGCCGACCACCGGCCTGGACCTCACCAGCCGGCAGGCGATGTGGCAGGTGATCGCCGGCCTGGTCAGCACCGGCGTCACCGTCTTCCTCACCACGCAGTACCTGGAGGAGGCCGACCAGCTCGCCGACCGCATCGCCGTCGTCGACCACGGCCGGGTCGTCGCCTCAGGCACCCCGGCCGAGCTGAAGGCGCGCTTCGGCGACCAGCGCCTCGACCTGGAGATGGCGTCGCGCTCGTCCTGGGACACGGCGCTGGCCCACTTCGGCGCCCGGGTGGTGCAGCACGACGCCGGCCGTCTCACCGTCGGCGTCACCACCGACGGCAGCGCCGCACACGTCCGCGCCGTCCTGGACGAGATCGACCCCCACGGTGCCGACGTGCTCCGGTTCTCGCTGCACAGCGCCACGCTCGACGACGTCTTCCTCGCCCTCACCTCTGCGTCCGCGTCAGTGAAGGAGCCCGCCAATGTCTAGCCTCGCCACCGCCCCCGTCCAGTGGCTGACCATGGGGGGCAGGTCGCTGCGCCTCGGCCGCCGCAACGTCGAGGCGCTCATCATGTCGCTGGTGCTGCCGGTGATGCTGATGGTCGTCTTCGTCTACCTGTTCGGCGGCGCCATCGACACCGGCACCGCCTACGTCACCTACGTCGTGCCCGGCGTCATGCTGCTCTGCGTCACGTTCGGCTCCGCCATGACCGCGGGCTCCGTCGCCAGCGACATGACTGGCGGCATCATCGACCGCCTCCGCTCCCTCGACGTCGGCGGCCCGGCCGTCCTCGCCGGCCACGTCGCCGCCAGCCTCGCCCGCAACGTGTTCTCCAGCGCGCTGGTCTTCGGCGTCGCGTTCGCGATCGGGTTCCGCCCGCACGCCTCCGCAGCGCAGTGGCTCGCCGCTCTCGGCGTGCTCGTGCTCACCATCGCCGCCGTGTCATGGCTGGCGGCGGCGCTCGGACTGCTCGCGTCCTCCCCCGAGGCGGCCGGCGGTTACACGTTCGGGATCACGTTCCTCCCGTACGCCAGCAGCGCCTTCGTCCCGATCGACACCATGCCGTCGTGGCTGCGCGGCTTCGCCGGCAACCAGCCCGTCACGCCGATCACCGAGAGCCTGCGCGGCCTGCTGCTCGACCAGCCGGTCGGCTCCGCCCCGTGGAAGGCGGCAGCCTGGTGCGTGGCCATCATGGTCGTGTCGATGACCGCGGCGGCCCTGCTCTTCCGCTCGAAGACCCGTGCCTAGCGGTTCATCCGGCAGTCGTGGGCGTCCTGAGCGTCGTCGACCTGAATCTCCAGATGCTCGAACTCGTCGGCGCGCTCGGCCTTGAGCTGGACGGCTCCGTGCGCTCCGAACTCCAGGAAGACCCGCTGGTCGTTGTGCTCGTCCTTCGCGACGACGGACCAGTTGCCGTCGCCGGTCAACGGCGGGACGTCCCCGTCGTCGTCCAGGACGAGACCCTCCGCGTGGTAGGTGCCGTCGTCACGGATGCTGACCTTGCCGCCGCACTCGCTCGTCCACACCCCGACCACCTGGTCCTGGGTGAACTGCGGGCGGCCCTTCTCGGGCAGGACGTCGTCGACCGAGGACGGGATGGCGTCGCAGCAGTTCAGGCAGCCGAGCAGCAGCGGCAGGGCCAGGACCGCCATGATCACCCTGGCCCACGTCGATCTTCGGGGCACGCGGTGATCATGGCAGATCGGCAAATGTCTAGCTAGAGGCCGGATCCAGCCTGATCGAGAGGCTGTTGACGCAGTGACGGGTGTCCTTGTCCGTCATGCGCTCGCCGCGGAAGACGTGGCCCAGGTGGGAGTCGCACCTGGCGCAGCGGATCTCGGTGCGGACCATGCCCAGGCTGTGGTCCTCGATCTCCTTCACGGTGCCCGGGATGGCGTCGTCGAAGCTCGGCCAGCCGCAGTGCGAGTCGAACTTGGACGAGCTCTCGAAGAGCTGGGCGCCGCACGCCCGGCAGTTGTAGACACCGGCGGTCTTGGTGCTGACGTACTCGCCGGTCCAGGGTGCCTCGGTGCCCGCGCGGCGCAGGACCCGGAACTCCTCCGGGGACAGCCGCACGCGCCATTCGGCGTCGGTGGTGGGCAGGTCGACAAGTGGCTCGGTCATGCCTCAACGGTAGGCGGCCCCGCGCCGGACGACCATTACGGCCCGAGAACGTGACGCCCCTGGCCCGCGACGTCTCCGCCCCCACCTCGTTGGACCGACGAAAGCCACGATTCGGACTTTTGTTGCACAGCGGGCGAGTGGACGGGACAGGACGATGAGGTTGCTCTACAAGGCGGTCGCGGTCGGCGCGGCGGGCGCGGCGGGCATCACGCCGCTGGCCACCGCGGCGCACGCCGCGTCCTCGGCCACCGAGATGCGCGTCGACGGCTGCGGCACGTCGTGGAGCGGCACCCTCGAGCTGTGCGGCGAGACCTCCCACCCGGGCGGCGGTCCCGCCGGCTACGGCCCGGACGACACCCGCGACTGGCGGTACGACGCCCCCACCCACGCCGGCACCGGCGGCCCCCTCTACGCCGGCCACTCCACCGGCGGCGATGACGACGGCCCCGGCTGCGGCTGCAACCACGGCAACGGCAACGGCGGCCACGGTCAGGCCGGCTCGGCCGGCGGCTACAGCAACAGCAGCCACGGCCAGGGCGGACACAGCTCCGACAACGGCTACGGCAACGGCAGCTCGGCCGGCGGCCACGGACACGGCGGCCACGGCCAGGGCGGGCACAGCTCCGGCAACGGCGGCTCGGCCGGCGGCGGCTACGGACACGGGGGCCACAGTCAGGCCGGCTCGGCCAGCGGCGGCTACGGCAACAGCAGCTCGGCCGGCGGCCACGGACACGGCTGCCACGGCCCCGGCGGGCACAGCTCCGGCAACAGCAGCTCGGCCGGCGGCGGCTACGGACACGGCGGCCACGGTCAGGGCGGCGGGCACCCCGGCAACGGCGGGCATGGCTCCGGCAACGGCGGGCACAGTTCCGGCGGCGGTTACGGCAACGGCAGCGGTGGCTCGACCAACGGCGGCGGCCACGGCCACGCCGGGCACGGTGGCGGCAACGGCAACGGCGGGGGCAATGCCGGTCACGGCGGCGGGCATCACGGCGGCGGCAATGGCAACGGGAACGGCGGCCAGGGCAACGGCGGCGGTGGGTACGGCGGCGGACCCGGTGGCCCGCACAACGGCGGCGGCAACGGGACCGGATCGGGCGGGCCAAGCACGCCCGGCGGTGGCGGCAACGGCAACGGTGGCGGTGGCGGCAATGGCAACGGTGGCAACACGCCTGGCGGTGGCGGCGGCACGCCCGGCGGTGGCGGTGGCACGCCCGGCGGTGGCGGCACGCCCGGCGGTGGCGGCACGCCCGGCGGTGGCGGTGGCACGCCCGGCGGCGGTGGCACGCCCGGCGGCGGTGGCACGCCCGGCGGCGGGACGACCCCCGGCGGGGCGACGCCCGGTGGTGGCGGGGGCAACGCCAACGGCGGCACGACCCCGGGCGGCGGGGGTGGCAACGCCAACGGTGGCACCACGCCCGGCGGCACCGGATCGGGCAGCGGCAGTGCCGCGGGCTCGGGTACGGGCACGTCCGCCGGCACGCTGCCGGTGACCGGCACGTCGTCGATGATGACGACGATCGGGTTCGCGTTCATCATCGGCGGGGCCGGCATCCTGTACTTCACCAGGCTGGGCGACCGGGGCGAGGACACCGCCCAGGAGCAGGAGCCGACGCGCAGGACGCCGGCGAACCGCGGCCGCGCGGGCCGGGCACCGGCGCCGATGCCGCGGCGCAGGCCCAGCCCTCAGACGACCCGCAGGCCGTGACCGCGAGGCTACCCGCACGACAGAGCCGCGACGCGTAGGGTGCTTGGCATGGCCGATGCGCTGGAGATCGAGGTCGCTGGGCGGCCGGTGCGGCTGACCAGTCCCGACAGGGTCATGTTCCCGGAGCGCGGCTTCACCAAGCGCGACGTGTTCGAGTACTACGTGGCCGTCGGCGACGGGATCATGCGGGCGCTGGGCAACCGGCCGACGACGTTGCAGCGGTTCCCCGAGGGGATCGGCGGCGAGATGTTCTTCCAGAAGCGGGTCCCCGCCCGGGGCGTGCCGCCGTGGCTGGAGACGGCGCAGATCGCGTTCCCCAGCGGGCGCAAGGCCGACGAGCTGTGCCCCGCCGACCTCGCGCACGTGGCGTGGGCGGCGCAGATGGGCACGATCGTGTTCCACCCGTGGCCGGTGCGTAAGGCGCACGTCGACCACCCCGACGAGCTGCGCATCGACCTGGACCCGCAGCCGGGCACCGACTTCGCCGACGCGGCCGTCGTGGCGAGCGAGCTCAAGGCCGTCCTCGACGAGCTCGGCTGGAAGGGCTGGCCGAAGACCAGCGGTGGGCGCGGTGTCCACGTGTACGTGCGGATCGAGCCGAAGTGGACGTTCGTCGAGGCGCGCCGGGCGGTGATCGCCCTGGCGCGTGAGGTGGAGCGGCGCCGACCCGACCTCGTGACCACCAAGTGGTGGAAGGAGGAGCGGGGCGCGCGGGTGTTCGTCGACTTCAACCAGATGGCCCGCGACCGGACGATCGCGTGCGCGTACTCGCTGCGCGCCAACGCCCGGGCCACCGCGTCGACGCCGCTGCGCTGGGAGGAGCTGCCGGACGTCGAGCCCGACGACTTCGACCTGCGGACGGTGCCGGAGCGGATCGCGAAGCTCGGCGACGCCCACGCCGGCATCGACGAGTCGCCCCACGACATCACCCCGCTGCTGGAGTGGGCCGAGCGTGACGCGGCGAACGGCGAGGGCGACATGCCGTACCCGCCGGAGTATCCGAAGATGCCCGGCGAGCCGATGCGGGTCCAGCCGAGCCGGGCCCGCAACAACGTGGAGCAGTAGCTACTTCTCGCAGGTGAGCTCGGCGGGCGGGACGCGCAGATCGATCAGGTACCGGTTGACGGCGTCGATCACGCAGCCGGTCTTCGGGTAGGCGGTGTGCCCCTCACCCTTCCACGTGATCAGCGTGCCGACGCCCAGCATCTTCGCCAGCGCCGGCGCCTGCTCGTACGGGGTGGCCGGGTCGCCGAGCGTGCCGATGACGACGATCGGCGCCGAGCCGGTCGCCGCGCCCGTCGGGTACGGGTCGCGCTTGCCGGGCCACTGCGCGCAGATCAGGTTGAGCGCGAGCGCTCCGCCGAACAGCGGGTACTTCTGCCGCCACTGCGGCTGCAACGCCCTGGCCTGCTCGACCGTCGGGGTGTCGTCGCTGTCCGCGCACCCGACGGCGGCGTTGGCGTCGAACATGTTGGTGTACTTGCCCTCCGGGTCGCGCTCCGCGTACGAGTCGGCGAGCTGGAACATCTTCTCCGGCTTGCCGTTGCGCAGGTCCTGCATCGCCTGCGCAAGGACCCGCCAGCCGGATTCGCTGTACAGCGACGACACCACCGCGGTGAAGACCCAGCCGGCGGTCGCGTTGCGCCCCTTGCCCGGCACGGGGCTGGTCCGGGCATCCGCGATCGCCTTCGTGACCACGGCCCGCGGGTCGGGCCCGATCGGGCAGGCGGTCACGTTGGCCTTGCACCAGGTGGTGAAGTTGTCGAAGGCGTGCTCGAACCCGGCGGCCTGCTTCTCCGCGGAGTCCTTCATCGACAGCGTCGGGTCGACCGCCCCGTCGAGCACGAACGCGCGCACGTTCTTCGGGAACAGCTGCGCGTAGACGGCGCCGAGCAGGGTGCCGTAGCTGTAGCCGAGGTACGTCATCTGCTGCTCGTCGACCGCCGCCCGCAGCGCGTCCATGTCCCGGGCGGTCTGCTCGGTGGAGTAGTAGCGCAGTTTGTCGCCGTACTTGTCGCCGCAGCTCTGCGCGAGCTTGCGGGTCAGCGCGACCGACTCACCGAACGTCGCGTCGGTCTGCGGGTCGGGGTCGATGCCGAAGTTGGCGTCCAGGTCGGCGTCGGAGAAGCACTTCACCGGCGACGACCTGCCGATGCCGCGCGGGTCGAAGCCGATCACGTCGAAGCGGCGGACGACCTCGGCCGGCAGGTACACCGACCGGTAGACGGCATACTCGACGCCCGACGCCCCCGGTCCGCCCGGGTTGATGAACAGCGACCCCACCCGGTCCCGCTGCGTCGTCGACCGGCCGCGGACCATCGCGACGTCGAACGTGCCGGATCCCTCGGGGTTGTGCCAGTCCTGCGGGACCTTGACCGTGGCGCAGTCGTACTTCACGTTCTGCGGCGGGCTGGAGAAGATCCCCTTGTAGACGTCGGGGCACGGCTTCCACTGCGCCGGCTCGACCTTCACGCCGGACGAGGTCGTGGGCGCGACCGACGGCCGGTCCAGCCGCCGCGCCTCCTGCGACGGGTCGGTGGGAAGGCTGCCGCACCCGCCGAGCAGCGCCGTGACCAGCAGGACCGCGAGTGAACGCCGTGCGACGCGAGCGCTCAAGGCCGCCCTGCCAGCACGGACTCCACGTCGAAGCGGATGGGCCGGTCGAGCTGCTCATACGTGCACGAGCGCGGCTCGCGGTCGGGCCGCCAGCGCTTGAACTGGGCGGTGTGCCGGAAGCGGTCGCCCTCCATCGCGTCGTAGCCGACCTCGACGACGAGCTCCGGCCGCAGCGGCACGAACGACAGGTCCTTCTTGCCGGTCCAGCGGCTCACACCGCCCGGGAGCCTGGTCGCGGCGTCGCCGGCCGGCACCGACTCGAGGCTCGCGGCGGCGGCGCCGGGGATCTGGCCCGCCCAGTTCCACGGGTGGTCGACGACGCCCTCCCGGTACGCCTCGAGCTCCTCGACCAGCTCGGCCCGGCGCTCCCGGGTGAACGACGCGGCCACCCCGACGTGGTGCAGGCGGCCCTCCTCGTCATACAGCCCGAGCAGCAGCGACCCGACGATCGGCCCGTCCTTGTGCCACCGGAACCCAGCCACGACGGCGTCGGCCGTGCGCGCGTGCTTGATCTTGAACATGCTGCGCTTGCCGGGCTCGTAGGCGCCCCCGGCCGGCTTCGCGATCACTCCGTCGAGCCCGGCGCCCTCGAACCGCGCGAACCAGTCCCGCGCCACCTCGATGTCCGTCGTCACCGGCGTCACGTGCACCGGCGCCACGACGCCCGACAGCGCCTCGACCAGCCTGGCGCGGCGCTGCGCGTAACCCACCTCGACCAGCGCCTCGTCCCCGACCGCGAGCAGGTCGAACGCGACGAACGACGCCGGCGTCTGCTCCGCCAGCAGGTTGACCCGCGACGCCGCCGGATGGATCCGCTGCCCGAGCAGCTCGAAGTCGAGCTTCGGCTCGCCTTCCCCACGCCGGATCACGATGATCTCCCCGTCGACGACGCAGCGCTCCGGCAGCTGCGCCAGGACCTGCTTGACGACCTCGGGAAAGTAGCGTGTCAGCGTCTTGCCGCCCCGGCTGGCGAGCTCGACCTCGTCACCGTCGCGGAACACGATGCAGCGGAACCCGTCCCACTTCGGCTCGAAGCTCATCCCCTCCGCGCTCGGCAGGCTGGGAATACTCTTGGCCAGCATCGGCTCGACGGGAGGCATCACCGGCAGATCCACCCTGCCACACTAGCTGTTTCCGGCCCCGGGCATGCCCCAGCCGCTCCCCCATGATCCGCCAGCCTCCCGCCCCCACACCGCCTCCGGGACACACAAGCCCTTCCGGACCACGCGACGGCATCTCGAAGGACGCGCGAACGGTGCGGACAGCGCCGACGCCGTGGCACACCCCAGCCGCGCTCCCCCAGCTGCCGACCTCCCACACCCAACGCCGCATCCCGACGCACAAAGTCTTCCGGATCACGCAAACCACCACCCCACGCCCCGCCCCGCAGACGCACAACACGAGGACTTCCGGATCACGCCACCACCGCCGACGTCGCGCACCCGACGACGCACCGCAGACCCACAAAACACAAACTCTTCCGGATCACGGAAACCCCGCCCGGCGCCACGCACCCAAGGCGCCCCACAGACGGACCCACACGATCTTCCGGACCACGCCACCACCACCGACGTCGCGCACCCGACGACGCACCGCAAACCTACGAAACACAAAGTCTTCCGGATCATGCAAACCACCACCCCACGCCCCGCCCCGCAGACGCACAACACGAGGACTTCCGGATCACGCCACCACCGCCGACGTTGCGCACCCGACGACGCACCGCAGGCCTACAAAACACAAACTCTTCTGGATCACGGAAACCCCGCCCGGCGCCACGCACCCAAGGCGCCCCGCAGACGGACTCACACGATCTTCCGGATCACGCCACCACCGCCGACGTCGCGCACCCGGCCGCGCACCGCGGACGCAAGAGCACAGGGTCTTCCGGATCACGCGACCACCACCCACGCCGCACCCCAGCCGCGGACCGCAGACGCACCAGCGCAAGGTCGTCTGAAGTCGCGCGGTCATCGCTCGGCGGCGCGCCGCGAGCGGGCGTGCGGGCGTGCGAGCGGGCGGGCGGGCGGGCACAGGGTTTCCGGATCGCGCGGCGGCCATCGCCCGGGTGGGGCTACGGCAGGTTGGCGACCAGGTCGGCGATGTCCCGGCGGCGGCCGGTATAGAAGGGGACCTCCTCGCGGACGTGGCGCCGGGCGGTCGAGGCGCGCAGGTCCCGCATCAGGTCGACGATCCGGTGCAGGTCGTCCGCCTCGAACGCGAGCATCCACTCGTAGTCGCCGAGCGCGAAGCTGGCCACCGTGTTGGCGCGGACGTCGGCATACCCGCGGGCCATCTTGCCGTGCTCGGCGAGCATGGCGCGGCGCTCCTCGTCGGGCAGGAGATACCACTCATACGACCGGACGAACGGATACACGCAGACCCAGGCCCGGGCCTCCTCGTCGGCGAGGAACGCCGGGATGTGGCTCTTGTTGAACTCGGCGGGCCGGTGCAGCGCCATCTGCGACCAGACGGGCGCGAGGTGGGCGCCGAGGGCCGTGCGGCGCAGCGCGGCATACGCCTCC
Source organism: Dactylosporangium sp. NPDC050588 (assembly GCF_040654975.1). Taxonomy (NCBI): domain Bacteria; kingdom Bacillati; phylum Actinomycetota; class Actinomycetes; order Micromonosporales; family Micromonosporaceae; genus Dactylosporangium; species Dactylosporangium sp. NPDC050588. The sequence continues at coordinate 152,340 of NZ_JBFAJA010000002.1, forward strand.
TGCAGCGCCTCGGCGCTCGGGGCGTGCCACCAGATCATGAGGTCGGCGTCGGCCCGCAGCCCCGCCACGTCATAGGTGCCGCGGACCACGACGTCCTTCGCGGCCAGGTCGGCGAGGAACCCGGCCGCCTCCGCGGCGACCTCGGCGCGGGCCGACGGGTCGAGCGGGGTCTTCGCCTGGAACACCGACCACATCGTGTAGCGGATCGAGTCATTCAGCTCGCGGATGCGCGCGGCGTTGGTGGTCATGTCCCTATCCTTCCAGTGCCTCGAGCAGGGCGTCGGCAGCAGTCCGCCCCGACGTGACGCAGGCCGGGATCCCGACGCCGTCATAGGAGGCGCCGGCGACCGTGAGCGGCGGATGTCCGGGTGCGGTGCTGTGGGCCGTCAGCTCCGCCCGCAGCTGCCCGACCCGGTCGCGATGATGCGGCGCGTACTGCGGGAGCGCCCCTCCCCACCGGAACACCGCCGCGTCCACGGGGTCGGGCAGCCGGTCGGCGCCGATCAGGCGGGCCACCTCGGCACGGACCAGGTCGAGCAGATCGGCGTCGGAGCGCTGGAGCTGCGCCTCGTCGCCGGCCCGGCCGACGGAGGCGCGGACGATGGTGAGCCCGGACCGCCGCAGGTGTGACCACTTCTGGTCGAAGAACGTCACCGCCTTGACCGCGAACCCCTCCGTCGCCGGCACGAGCAACCCCGACAGCTCGGGCAGCTTCGTGGCCGGCAGCGCCAGCGCGACGAGCCCGACGCTGGCATAGTCCAGCGGCACGCCACGCAGGCCGGCGGTGGACAGCAGGCGCGCCGCGGGGGTGGCGGGCACGGCGAGGACGACGGCATCGGCCGCCAGCGTGGACGGCGAGTGGGTCGAGCCGATGGTGAGCCGCCACCGGGAGCCGTCCCGGCGCAGGTCCCGCACGGGCAGGCCGAGCCGGACGTCGGGCAGGGTGGCGGCGACCGCGTCGACCAGCCGGCTCATGCCGCCGCGGATCGCGCTGAACACCGGCGCGCCGGGCGTGCTCCGCCGGGCGGCCAGGGCGGCCCTGACCGCCCCGGTGAGGGTGTCGGAGCGCTCCGCGGCGTCGGCCAGGGCGGGCAGCGCCATCCGCAGGGACAGGTGGTCGGCGCGGCCGGCATAGACGCCGCCGAGGAGGGGCTCGACGAACCTGTCGACGACGAGGTCGCCGCGGCGGGGGCGGACCAGGGCGCCGACGGTGACGTCCTCGCCGGGGCGCAGGAGGGGCGCGGCGGCGGGGCGCTCGGGTGGGTCGGTGTCGACGGGGATGCCCATCAGGGTGCCGGGCGGCAGGTCGTGGAGGGTGCCGCCGGCGGCGACCGCGGCCTTGGAGGTGGCGGGGTGCACGATGGCGTCGCCGAGGCCGACCTGCTCGGCCAGGCGGACGGCGGCGCTCGGGCCGCCGGCCGGGTCGCCGGACAGGAACGACTCGGCGCCGCGCTCGACCGGGCCGCCGGCCAGCTCGACGGTGCGCAGCTTGCCACCCGGCCGGTCGCTCTGGTCGACCAGGATCACGTCGAAGTGCGGGGCCCGCTCGCGCAGCCGGTGCGCCGCGGCCAGGCCGGCGATGCCGCCGCCGATCACCGCGACCCGCCGCCGCGCTCCCTCGGTCACGCCCTCGCCCCCCGATCAGGTGCCGCCCCGCTCATGTCCCCGAGTCTATGGTCGGCGTATGACAGAAACGCGAGTGGCAGTCGTCACGGGTGCGGCGCAGGGCATCGGGCGGAAGACCGCTGAGCTGCTGGCCGAGGAGGGGTACCAGCTGGCGGTCATCGACACGAGGGCGGCGGACCTCGACGGACTGATGTTCGAAGGGGACGTGTCGGACGAGGCGACCGTGGCGCGGTTCGTGGCCGAGGTCGAGTCGGTGTACGGGGGCTGCGACGTCCTCGTGAACAACGCCGGCATCGCGTCGATCGCGCCGGCCGAGGAGACCGACGCGGCGCAGTGGCGGCGGGTCCTGGACGTGAACCTGACCGGTCCGTTCCTGCTGTGCAAGGCGTTCGGGCGGCGGATGCTCGTGCGCGGCTCGGGGTCGATCGTCAACGTGGCCTCGGTCGCAGGGCTGATGGGTGTGGCCGACCGGGTGGCGTACAACTCGAGCAAACACGGCCTGATCGGCATGACGCGCACGCTCGCGGTGGAATGGGGCGGGCGTGGCGTCCGGGTCAACGCCGTCTGCCCCGGCTGGGTGAAGACGGAGATGGACGACGAGTCGCAGGCGTCGGGGGCGTACGCGGACACCGACATCACCGAGCACGTGCCGATGGCGCGGTTCGCGCAGCCCGAGGACATCGCCAAGGCGGTGGCGTTCCTCGCGGACCCGGAGCGGTCCGGGTTCGTCAACGGCGCCGCGCTCTCCGTCGACGGCGGGTGGGCGGTGGACGGCTCGTGGCAGTCGCTGCGACTGGACAGCCGGGGACGGTGAGCCCTGGGACGTACACCCGAAGTGCGTCGATATGTCGTCGGGTCGGGCGATTCTGACCAGCGAGATGTCCATCTGTGGGACGAACCCCTCTGGAAGATCTCGCCGGAGGCGCGCACACTCTCTCGGATGAGCGACCTCGCGTCCTCCCGACCGTCCCCGGACGAGCCGAGCGACCGCGCGCCGGCCCCCGGCGGTGGCCACCCGCCCTGGTCCGCCGAACCCTGGTCCGCCGAAGCGTGGACCGCCGAGCCCTGGACCACCGACCCGTGGCAGATCGGCACCGGCCGGCTCGAATCGGGCAACGGCGGCTCGGACCCGCTCGCCGACGTCATCGCCGACCTGGCCGACCACCTGGCCGACCCCACCGACCCCAGCGACCCGGCCGACCCGGCTGTGGCCGCCGCGGCGGCGGCAGCGGCGGCCGCCGCGCGGGCGGTGCCGGTCGACGACGTGGAGCCGACCGCGAGGACGATCTCGGCGCTGCTGGCGGACACGACGACGACGCCGGCCGAGCTCGCCGACGCGGTCGCCTGGTGCTACGACGACGAGGCGCTGCCCCTGCTGCTGCCGCTGATCCACCACGCGGACGCACGGGTGCGGCGGGCGGTCGCGCAGGCGTTGCCGAGCGTCCTGGGTGAGGCACCGCCCGACGACACCGTGCGGGCGCTGCTGGTGCTGAGCAACGACCCGGACGACGACGTGCGCGACTGGGCGTGTTTCGCGCTCGGCACCCAGCTGTCGGAGGTCGACGCCCCGGTGCTGCGCGACGCGCTGGTCGTGCGGCTCGACGACCCGCACGACGACACCAGGTGCGAGGCGCTGCTGGGCCTGGCCCGGCGCCGCGACGAGCGGATCCTGCCGGTGCTGCAGGAGCGGCTCGCCCGCGACAACGTGTTCTCGCTGGAGATCGACGCCGCCGGCGCGCTCGGGCACCCGTCGCTGCACACGCTGGTCCGCGGGCACCTGTCGGGCTGGGACGACGACGTGGTGGCGCGGGTGTGCGCGGCGCTGCGGCTGACGGACCCCGACGGTGTCGGCGACGACCTGCTCGACGGGCTGGCCGAGTGGTTCACCTGCGGCGCCCCGCACGCCAGCGACGAGGACCGCTACTGGTGGTCGGTGACGCTCCAGCTGCTGGAGCACGCCGAGTACCGGGCGCCGGAGATCGCCGAGCAGGTGCATGCCCGGCTCGCCGGCGAGGCCCGCGCCACGTCGCTGATGCTCGGCTCGCGACTGGCCCAGCTCGCCGGCGACCACGGCTGGTGGCGCTGGAGCCCCACCTACTAGGACGCGTGGATCAGGGACACCAGGCGGGTCAGCACGTCGGGATCCGTTTCGGGCATGACGCCGTGCCCGAGGTTGAAGATGTGCCCGGGCGCCTTGCGACCTTCGGCGATCACCCGGAGCGCCTCCTGCTCGACGACCTCCCAAGGCGCGAACAGCACGCACGGGTCGAGGTTGCCCTGGAGGACCTTGCCGGGCACCCGCGCCGCGGCCACGTCCAGCGGCGTGCGCCAGTCGACCCCGACCACGTCGGCGCCGGCCTCCGCCATGGCCGGCAGGAGCTCGCCGGTACCGACGCCGAAATGGATCTTCGGAATGCCGGCGATCCCGTCAAGGACGCGACGGGAGTGCGGCAGGACGAAGCGCCGGTAGTCGGCCTCCGACAGCGCCCCGGCCCACGAGTCAAACAGCTGCACCGCGTGCACGCCCGCGTCGGCCTGCACCTGGAGGAACGTGAGGGTGATGTCGGCGAGCCGCGCGCACAGGGCGTGCCAGACGTCGGGCGCCCCGTACATGAGGGCCTTCGTCTTCACGTGGTGCCGTGACGGCCCGCCCTCCACGAGGTAGCTGGCGAGCGTGAACGGCGCCCCGGCGAAACCGATCAGCGCGGTCTCGCCCAGCTCGGCGAGCAGCAGCCGGATCGACTCGGCGACGAACCCGACCGCCTGAGGGTCCAGCGTCGGCAGCGAGTCGACGTCGGCCATCGTGGCGACGGGTGAGGCGACGACGGGGCCGGTGCCGGCGACGATGTCCAGGTCGACGCCGGCGGCCTGGAGCGGCACGACGATGTCGCTGAAGAGGATCGCGGCGTCGACGTTGTGGCGGCGGACCGGCTGGAGGGTGATCTCGCAGACCAGGTCTGGGCGGCGGCACGACTCGAGCATGCCGATGCCGGCGCGCACCGCGCGGTACTCGGGCAGGGATCGGCCGGCCTGGCGCATGAACCAGACGGGCGGGTGCGGCACCGCCTGCCCGCGGGCGGCACGCAGCAGCAAGTTGTCAGTCATAGCGAGGTCATCGTTTCACTGCGTGCACTTCGGCGGCGCGGCGGCACCCCCCGAGCGGCTCCGCGGCCTTACGCTTCCGGTATGGCGCCATCGACCGCGACTCCCCCAACGTTCACCCGGGCGGTGGAGGAGCTGCGCGCGTTCACGGCGCGGCCCGAGATCGAGCTCGAGGAGATGCCGGCGCCGCAGCGGCTCGCGCCGTTCGCCCACGCCATGAGCGGCACCGTGCTGCGCGACGGTGACGAGGTCGCGACCGGGCGGCTGATCCTGCTGCACGACCCGGCCGGCCACGACGCGTGGGACGGCACGATGCGGCTCGTCACGTACGTGACGGCCGAGATGGAGGCGGAGCTCGCCGCGGACCCGCTGCTGCCGCAGGTCGGCTGGAGCTGGCTGACCGACGCCCTCGAAAGCCACGGCGCGTCCTACACGGCGATCGGCGGGACGGTCACGCAGACGCTGTCGACCCGCTTCGGCGACCTCGCCGGCCCGCCGACCGCGGCCGACCTGGAGATCCGGGCGTCATGGACGCCGACCGACGGCGACCTGCAGGCCCACGTGAGCGCCTGGTGCGCGCTGCTCGCCTCGACGGCCGGCCTGCCCCCGCCGGGCGTGACAGCACTCCGATAAAGCAGAGGGCGGACCCTTTCGAAAAGAGCCCGCCCTCTCGGTGATTCAGAGTCCGAGCAGCGTGTCGGCCTCGTCGCACGGCTTCTTCATCTCGGTGATCTTGTTCTGCAGCGTCGTCTTGTCGCCCTTGTTGGACGCGTCCAGCGCCTCGATCAGCAGCGACAGGCACTTGCCGATGACGTCGCGCTGACGCTTCGCCTCGGTGCTGTCGGCCGTGACGCCGCGCAGCTCCTGCTGCGCCTTGGCGAGCTCGTCGGCCTTCGACTTCAGGTCGCCCTTGGTCTTGTCCAGCTCGCCCTGCGTCGAGGTGATGGTGTCCTGGCGCTGCGACGCGAGCTTCTCCGACTTGTCGAGCTTGCCGCTCTTGTCGAAGTACAGCCCGACGAACACGCCGGCGGCGATGACCGCGAGGGCGAGCAGGCTGGCGAGGATCGGCACCGCCACGCTCTTCTTCGGGGCCTGGCCGGGGGTCTGGTAGCCGCCCTGGGCGTACCCGGGCGGGCCGGAGACGGGGCCGTACGCGGTGGGCGGCGCCGACATCGGCGGGCCGGACATCGGCGGGGCCGACATCGGCGGGTTCGCCATCATCGGCGAGGTCGGCGGCGCGGAGACCGACGGCTCGAGGTTGTAGGCGGCCGGCTGCGGCTCGCCGTAGGCCGGCATCTGCTGCGTGCCCTGGTCGTACGGGTTGAACTGCGGCTGGCCGTAACCCTGGTCATGGGTCGGGGCGGGCTGCGGCGGCACCGGGGCGCCGTACGGGTTCTGCGGCGCGGCCGGCGGCGGGTAGGCCCCCTGCGGCGCGTTCGGGTCGGGGTAGGCGTAGCCCTCGTTCGGGTTCCCCTGGGGGTTGCCGGGGTATGTCATGGTCGTTTTCCTCCTGAGAATCCTTCCGGGCAAGCGCCCCGGCCAGGGGTGTAGCTGCCGTCGCGACCGGGACGCGGCGGCGTGGTGCAGCTGTCAGCAGATGCTGATCGTTTGGCAGACCACCGAGATCGGGATGGCCAGGCCGATGCCTTCGGCCTCGCGCGCCTTCAACGTCGCGACGCCGACCACTTCCTTCTTGGCGTTGAACACGGGGCCGCCGGAGTTGCCGGGGTTGATCGCCGCGTCGAACTGCATGAGGTCCTCGCCGCTCATCGAGCGGAACGCGCTGACGACGCCGGTGGTGACGGTGTCCTCCAGGCCGAGCGGCGCGCCGACGACGAGCACGGGCTCGCCGACCTTCGGCACCTGCGCGGCCGGGACGAGCCGGGCGAACTCCTCGTCGGTGTGCAGCAGCGCCAGGTCCTTGTCGGGGTGCGCCTCGATGATCTTCGCCGGGAAGCGCTGGTTGGTCCGCTCGATGCTGACGTCGCGCTCGCCCTTCTCGTACGCCTCCTGCACGACGTGGTAGTTCGTGATGAGGTTCGTGCCGCCGCCCGAGGGGGCCTTGCCGAGCGCGAACGACGTGCCGGTCGCGTACTTGGTGGTGACGCGGAACACGCTCGGGCGGACGCTCTCGGCGACCGCGGCGGCGTCGAGGTTGCCGCCGGTCTTCGCCTCGAGCTTGTCGGCGCGGTCCTCGAGCGCCTTGAGGCGGGTCTCGTCCGTGGTCTTCGCGGCGGTGGCGGCCTTCTCGGCCTTGTCCAGGCGGGACTCGAGACGAATGATGAACGCCGCCTGCACGCCGACGACCACGAGCAGGACCACGGCGATGACCAGGGCGAGGACTCCGCTGCGGCCACGGCCCGCGGCCGGCTGCTGCGGGTGTTGCACGAGGTGCGGCGGCCCACTGTGCGGCGCCGGCCCGGCTGGTGCCGAAACCGGCCAGGCGCTGGTCGGCTGGGCCGGGAAGCCACCGGTGGCCGGCCCGTCCGCGGGCGACACGCCGGCGGCCGGGAACGCTCCGGTCTGGGTCATACGTGGAGGAAGTGGACCGAGCCGCTCCGAATCTTCGCCGAATCGGTCCGTGTGCCGCGGACGATCGTACGAATCGGAGGTTCCGGAAGCCACCGGGTTGGAAGGGTCATACCCGGCCGTCATGCTTCTCGTTTCCTTCCTGTCACTTTTCCACCCGTTTGTCCCGCGACCCGGTCGATGTGCGGCCTCGCAGTCGGCCCCACCCTAAACCGCTCGCACAAGCCCCGCGACCTCCGAGGCAACCAACGGACAGAACCGGAAGTACCAGTTCCGCCCGCGCTCGCGACCGTACCGGCACGGGCGGGCTTTGTCCGTCCCGAAATGACGTGTCGCGGGCCACCGGAACGGCCCGTGGACCGGCCGCCGGAACGGTCCGTGAACCGGCCGCCGGAACGGCCCGTGGACCGGCCGCCGGAGCGGTCCGTGAACCGGCCGCCGGAGCGGTCCGCGGGCGGACGGAAACCGACGCGCCGGACCCGGCTGCATCGGCGTTCCGGTGCCGCAACGTACCGTGGTCCGGGTGACCGACGAACCCCCCGCGCGGCGTCGGGACGAGGAGCCAGACAGTCCGGACAAACCGGACGACAAGACCGAGCCCGTCCTGCTGACCGCCCCCCGAGACGGGACGCCCGAGCCGATCACCGACCGGGCCGAGCTCGCGCGTGCCGTTGAGCGGTTCGCTCAGGGCAGCGGCCCGGTGGCCGTGGACGCCGAGCGCGCCTCCGGCTACCGGTACACGCACCGGGCCTATCTCGTGCAACTGCGCCGTGCCGGTGCCGGCACCGTCCTGATCGACCCCCTGCCCTTCGGACAGCTGCCAGAGCTCGACGAGGTGATCTCGCCCACCGAGTGGATCCTGCACGCCGCCAGTCAGGATCTGCCGTGCCTGACGGAGCTCGGGCTACGCCCCACCCGGCTCTTCGACACGGAGCTCGCGGCGCGGCTGTGCGGCTTCGAACGGGTCGGCCTGGCCGCCCTGACGGAGTCGCTGCTGGGGTACACCCTGGAGAAGCACCACTCGGCGGCCGACTGGTCGACGAGGCCGCTGCCGACCTCATGGCTGACATACGCGGCGCTGGACGTCGAGCTGCTGCTGCAGCTGCGCGACACGCTCGCCGAGGAGCTGCACGAGCAGGGCAAGACGGAGTGGGCGGCGCAGGAGTTCGCCGCGCTGGTCGCCTCCGCCGGCGACCCGCCGCGGGTGCGGGCCGACCCGTGGCGCCGCACGTCGGGCATCCACCGGGTCCGGGGCGCCCGCGCGCTCGCCCGGGTCCGCGCGCTGTGGCACGCCCGCGACGAGATCGCCGCCCGCCGTGACGCGAGCCCCGGCCGCGTCCTCGCCGACGCGGCCATCATCGCGGCGGCCGAGGCCGACCCGAAGGACGAGCGGACGCTGCTGGCCCTGGCCGGATTCGGCGGGCGGTCGGTGCGCCGGCTCGCGCCGACGTGGCTGGCCGCGCTGTCGGACGCCAGGACGCTGACCGACCGGGAGCTGCCCACCACCCCGCCGTCCGACGGTCCCCCGCCGCCGCACCGGTGGGCCGAGCGGGACCCGGTCGCGGCGGGCCGGCTGGCGCGCTGCCGCGAGCTGGTGACCAGCCTCGCCACCGCCAACCGGGTGCCGCCGGAGAACCTGATCACCCCGGATTCGGTACGGCGGCTCGCCTGGTCCCCTCCGGAGGAGCTCACCGAGGAGGCCGTCGGCGCGGTGCTGTCCGGCTACGGCGCGCGCCCGTGGCAGGTCGCGCTGGTGACGCCCGGCCTCACCGCGGCACTGGAGGTGCCTTCCGAGTAGGGCGCCTTCCGGGCAGGACGGCGGGGTGTGGGCGGATCCACAGGCGCGGCGGACTTACTGGCGAGTAACATTGCCGGTAATTCGTCGCTAGGAGGACACCCGTGCCCCGTCCCGTCCGCGACGTCGTCTTCGTCGACGGCGTGCGCACCCCGTTCGGCAAGGCCGGTGGGATGTATGCCAACACCCGCGCCGACGACCTCGTCATCCGCTGTATCCGGGAGCTGCTGCGCCGCAACCCGCAGCTGCCGCCGGAGCGGGTCGACGAGGTCGCGATCGCGGCCACCACGCAGATCGGCGACCAGGGCCTGACCATCGGCCGCACCGCCGCCCTGCTGTCGGGCCTGCCCAAGACCGTCCCCGGCTACTCGATCGACCGCATGTGCGCCGGCGCCCTGACCGCGGTGACCACCGTCGCCGGCGGCATCGCGTTCGGCGCCTACGACGTCGCGATCGCCGGCGGCGTCGAGCACATGGGCCGCCACCCGATGGGCGAGGGCGTCGACCCCAACCCGCGCATCATCGCCGAGAAGCTCGTCGACCCCTCGGCGCTCGTCATGGGCGCCACCGCGGAGAACCTGCACGACCGGCTCCCCGGCATCACCAAGGAGCGCGCCGACAAGTTCGGCTACGCGTCGCAGGTCAAGACCGCCGCCGCCTACAAGGCCGGCAAGCTGCAGCCCGACCTGGTCAGCGTCGCCACCCGCGACCCGGAGGCCGGCTGGGGCCTGGCCACGGTCGACGAGGCGCCCCGCGACACCAGCCTCGAGAAGCTCGGCACGCTCAAGACCCCGTTCCGGCCGCACGGCAAGGTCACCGCCGGCAACGCCGCGGGCCTCAACGACGGCGCCACCGCCGCCATCATCGCGGCCGAGGACGTCGCCCGCGAGCTGGGCCTGCCCGTCGGCATGCGCCTCGTCTCCTACGGCTTCGTCGGCGTCGAGCCCGAGGTCATGGGCTTCGGCCCGGTCCCGGCGACCGAGAAGGCGCTGCGCCAGGCCGGCCTGGGCATCGACGACATCGGCCTGTTCGAGCTCAACGAGGCCTTCGCCGTGCAGGTCCTGGCGTTCCTCGACCACTTCGGCATCGCCGACGACGACCCGCGGGTCAACCCGTGGGGCGGCGCGATCGCCGTCGGGCACCCGCTGGCGTCCTCCGGCGTGCGGCTCATGACGCAGCTGTCGCGGCAGTTCGCCGAGCACCCCGAGGTCCGCTACGGCCTCACCGCCATGTGTGTCGGCATCGGCATGGGCGCGTCCGTGATCTGGGAGAACCCGAACTGGGAGGGCGGCAAGTGAGCACGACCATCAGCAACCCGAACGAGGTCGTGACCAAGGCGCTGCTGCGCTTCGTGACGCTGCCCTCACGGGACCGCGCCGCGGTCATCACGCTCGACAACGGCTTCGACCACACCAAGCCCAACTCGTTCGGCCCCGGCGGGCTGGCCAGCCTCGACGCGGCCATCGACGAGGCGATCGCGGCCGCGCCGAAGTTCATCGCGGTCACCGGCAAGCCGTACATCTTCTGCGTCGGCGCCGACATCACCGCCATGCCGCTGCTCACCGAGCGCGAGCAGGCCCTGGAGCTCGGCCGCTACGGCCACAAGGTGTTCCGCAAGCTCAAGGATTCCACGGTACCGACGTTCGCCTTCATCAACGGCGCGGCGATGGGCGGCGGCCTGGAGGTGGCGCTGCACTGCCACTACCGGACGGTCTCCGCCGGCGCCGCGGCGCTCGCCCTGCCCGAGGTCGCGATCGGTCTCGTGCCCGGCTGGGGCGGCACCCAGCTGCTGCCGAACCTCATCGGCATCGCGCCGGCCGCGCAGGTCATCATCCAGAACCCGCTCACCCAGAAGACCCTCAAGCCGGCCCAGGCCCGCGAGCTCGGCATCGCCGACGAGATCTTCGAGCCGGCCGACTACCTGGAGCGGTCCCTCGCCTGGGCGGAGGGTGTCGTCGACGGCACGGTCACCGTCACGCGCCCGGAGATCGACCGGGACATGTGGGACGGCGTGCTGTTCTTCGCCAAGCACCAGCTCGACGAGCGGCTGCACGGCGCCGTCAACTCCGCCAACAAGGCCCTCGAGCTGCTGGCGCTGGCGCGCAGCGCACCGTTTGAGGAGGGCACGGCGGCCGAGGACGAGGCGCTCGCCGACCTGCTCATGGGCGACCAGTCCCGGGCCAGCCTCTACGGGTTCGACCTCGTGCAGCGCCGCGCGAAGCGGCCCGCGGGCGCGCCCGACAAGGGCCTCGCCCGCGACGTCAACAAGGTCGGCATCGTCGGCGCCGGCCTGATGGCCTCGCAGCTGGCGCTGCTCTTCGTGCGCCGGCTCGAGGTCCCGGTCGTGCTCACCGACCTCGACCAGGCCCGCGTCGACAAGGGCGTCGGCTACGTGCTCGCCGAGATCGACAAGCTCGTGTCGAAGAAGCGCCTCGACCCGGGCAAGGCCGCCAAGTACCGGGGCCTCGTCAGCGGCTCGGCCGACAAGGCCGCCTTCGCCGACGCCGACCTGGTCCTCGAGGCCGTCTTCGAGGACCTCGGCGTCAAGAAGCAGGTCTGGGCCGAGGTCGAGAAGATCGTCCGCGACGACTGCGTCCTGGCGACCAACACCTCCTCGCTGTCCGTCAGCGAGCAGGCCGCCGGGCTCGCCCACCCCGAGCGGGTCGTCGGGCTGCACTTCTTCAACCCGGTCGCGATGATGCCACTGCTGGAGATCGTCCGCGCCGAGCAGACCGACGACGCGACGCTCGCCACCGCGTTCGCCGTCGGCAAGGCGCTGAAGAAGTCCTCGGTGCTCGTGGCGGACCGGCCGGCGTTCGTGGTCAACCGGCTGCTGACCCGCTTCCTGGGGGTCGTCACCGCCGCCGTCGACAACGGCACCCCGATCGAGGTGGCCGACTCCGCCCTCGACCCGCTCGGCCTGCCGATGCGGCCGATGGCGCTGCTCGGCATGGTCGGCCCGGCCGTCGCGCACCACGTGGCGGGGACGCTGCACGCGGCGTTCCCGGACCGGTTCGGCGTGTCAGCCAACCTGGGCCGGGTCGTCGCGGCCGGCAAGCGCGGCTTCACCGACGCCGAGGGCAACCCCGACCCGGAGGTGCTGGCGCTGCTGGAGGTCGGCTCCTCACCGTCGACGGCCGAGGAGCTGCGCGACGAGGCGACGGCGGCCCTGGCCCGCGAGATCCGGCTGATGCTGGACGAGGGGGTCGTCGCCGACCCGCGCGACATCGACCTGTGCATGATCCTCGGCGCGGGCTGGCCGCTGCACCTCGGCGGGGTCACGCCGTACCTCGACCGCGAAGGCATCTCCGAGAAGGTGACCGGCGCCCGCTTCCTCCCGCCGGGCGTGGCCAACGCGCCGTAAGTTCACCCTATCGAGCAGATGTTTCGGTAAATATCGGATTTGGACCCCGCCGGCGCCTAGCGTTGGCGGGGTTCGCTCGCAGTCCCCCCGGCTGCACGGCTCACTCGTCCCCGGGGGTGCACCATGCGCAAAATCATGTCCGTCGCCGCGCTGTTCCTGCTGACGCTGGCGTATCCGGTCGATGCGCAGGCTGCCTCTACGGCGACCGTGGTCTCCCCGAAACGCCCGCTGAACGTCCGGGCCGGCAGCGCCGTGTGGACGGCACCGCTACGGACCCTGCCGCACGGCAGTTCCGTCGCCATCGACTGCCAGGTCAAGGGCCAGCTCATCAACCAGGGCAGCGTCCGGGTCACGGACCTGTGGGACCGGCTCACCGACGGCTCCTACGTCTCCGACGCGTGGATCCGCCGCGGCGGTGCCATCCCCGCCTGCGGCCCGGCCGCGCCCGTCGCTCCCGCCGCGGTGCCGGCCGCCGCGAACACGACCACCGGCACCGTCGCCTCCGGCTCCATCCCGCTGAAGGCCCGCACCGGCCCCGCGCACGGCGCCCCGCTCATCGCCGCCCTGGCCGACGGCACCCCGCTGACGCTCGTCTGCCAGCAGCGCGGCGAGAACATCGTGGGCACGCAGCGCGTCACCCCCATGTGGAACCGCCTGCCGGAAGGCACGTTCGTCTCCGACGCCTACGTGCGCCGCACCGCGACCCCGCCCCCGTGCACCGCGGCCAACCAGCCCGTCGCCGCCCCCGCCGCACCGGCTTTCGGCGCGTGGACCAACCCGCTGCCCGGGTTCCGGGCCCGTCCCGGCTTCCGTACCGCCAACAACCCCAGCCACATCGGCGTCGACATCATGTCCTTCACCGGCACCCCGATCCACGCCGCCTCCGCCGGCACCGTCGCCGAGGTCGTCTGCAACATCGAGGCCGGCCACAGCTGCGACCAGACGGGCAGCGCCTCGGTCGGCGGCTGCGGCTGGTACGTGAAGATCCAGCACCCCGGCGGCATCGCCACCCTGTACTGCCACATGGTCCGCAAGGCCCTGGTCCAGCCCGGCGAGCAGGTCAAGGCCGGCCAGGTCATCGGCTACGTCGGCAGCTCCGGCAACTCCTCGGCCCCGCACCTGCACTTCGAGGTCCACATCAACGCCCCGCCCACCGGCCCCCAGAACGCCATCGACCCTCTCCCCTTCATGCGCACCCACGGCGCCCCCATCGGCTGACGCTGTAATTCCCCCCACCGCTGCCGCGGCGGGTTGCGGCGCGGAGCGGCGCATTGGGGCCGCGGGTGAGAATCCCCGCCGGGACCCGCCGCGGCAGCGGGGGGACTACAGCGCGCGGTGGCGGCCGGGGCGGTCGGGGCCGCGTTTGGCGGCGTACATGGCCTGGTCGGCGGTGCGGAGGACCTCGTCCGGGTCCTCGCCCGGGCCCGCGAGGTGGAGGCCGACGCTGGCACCGATGCGGACCTCGTTGCCCACGACGTCGAAGGGTTCCGACAGTGACGCGCGCAGCCTGGTCGCGAGGGCGGCGGCGTCGTCCGGGGTGACGACGCCGGGCAGGAGCAGGACGAACTCGTCGCCGCCGACGCGGGCCAGCACGTCCGTGGGGCGCAGGCAGAGGGAGAGGCGCCCGCCGACCTGACGCAGGAGCTCGTCGCCGGCCTCGTGGCCGAGCTCGTCGTTGACTGGCTTGAAGCCGTCGAGGTCGACGAAGAGCACGCCGACAGGGGTGTGCTGCAGGGAGGCGGTGAGGCGCTCCTGCAGGCGGCGGCGGTTGGGCAGGCCGGTGAGCGGGTCGTGGTGGGCGTCGTGGGCGAGGCGGTCCTGCATCTCGCGGCTGTCGGTGATGTCGCGGGCGTTGATGACGACGCCGTTGAGTGCGGCGTTGTGCAGCTGGTTGGAGGCGGTGAAGTCGAACCAGCGGTGGTTGCCGTCGGCCTGGGAGACCCGGACCTGCATGCGCTCCAGGCCGCCTTTCTCGTCCAGCAGCGCGGCGAAGCGTTCGCGGACGTGCTGGCGGTCGTCGGGGTGCAGCAGGTCGAAGACGGACGTGCCGACGGCGACGAAGCCGAGGATCCGCTTGCCGCTGGGGCTGGAGTACACGACGGACCCGTCGTCGTCCAGGACGGTGACGACGTCCGGGGCGTGCTCGACGAGGGCGGCGAAGCGCTCCTCGGCACGGCGTCGGACGAGCTGCGAGCGGTACCCGAGGACGGCGAGCCCGGCGACCCCGACGAGGAGCATGGTGAGCAGCGCCAGGTTGATGGTGAGGCTGCGGTTGCGGACCGGGCCGTCGAAGGTGGCGGTGGACTGGGTCCGCACGTACGCCCAGCCGCCGGGCAGTCCACCGTGGACGGCGGCGATCATGGACCGGCCGCCGGAGCGGTACGTGACGAACACCGACTCCTCGGAGCCGATCTTCTTGATGATCTCCGAGTCGACCATGGTGCCGACCGCCGAAGGGTCGCTGGAGGCGCCGACGATGCCGCCGGCGTCCACGACAAGGGAGAGGTGCGACGGGTCGCTGAGCTTTTCCAGGTACACCTGGAGCTGCCCCTTCAGGACCGGGATGAAGCCATAGATGAGCGCGACGGGATCGCTGCCGACGACGATGGGCACGGCGACCGCCTGGACGAGGGTGTCCTTGACCGTCATCAGGGAGGAGAAGCCGGGCCTGCCCAGCGCCAGCCCGGAGATCAGCGACTTCCAGCCGACCGCCGCCTGGTCGGGGAACAGGTTCGCGGCCTTCGTGGCGTTGACCGGGTTGCCGGTGAGGTCGGTGAGGACGACGCCGTACGAGAAGAACGTCGACTTCTTGGCGTACTCGACGAGAGCGGCCCGGTCGCCCGCGTCACCGGGGGTCAGCGACAGGGGGTGGCTGGCGACGAAGTCGTTGAGCTCCTTCGCCGAAAGAAGAAGCAGCTGCTCGACCAGGCCGCCGTTGTTGGTGGCGAGGGCGAGGGTGTCGGCGCGGTGCACGGTCTCCGCGGCCCGCAGCGCGGAACGGTTGACCGAGATGCCGACCGCCCCGATCGCCAGCAGCAGGGCGGCGCTGATGCCCACGACCAGCCAACTGCGCAGCCGCATCCGGGTTCCTCCGACGTGTCTGTGGAGGTCTCATCGGCGGCGAAGAGGGCGGAACTGAGAAACTGTGCCCGCGATCACAGCGTCACTGAGATTTGACCGGCGCCGTGCCCGTCAGCACCGGCGTGACCGCCGCGGCGGGGAGGCTGACGGTCACCTCGAGGCCGCCGCCGTCCAGGGCGACGGCGCTGACCCCTCCCCCGTGCGCCTCGCAGACCGCGCGGACGATCGACAGGCCCAGCCCCGAGCCGCGGGCACCGGTGCGCTCCCGCCCGCCGCGCCGGAAGGGCTCGAAGAGCACGGGCACGTCGGCCGGGGCGACCTCGAAGCCGGTGTTACCCACGACGAGCCAGGCGAGGGTCTCGTCCGTGCCGGTGCGGACCCAGATGCGCCCGCCGAGGTGGTTGTACCGGACGGCGTTCTCGACGAGGTTGCCGGCGAGCCGTTCGAGCAGCCCGGGGTCGCCGACGACCCGCGCCGGCGCCAGGTCGGTGGTCACGTCCAGGGTGAGCCGGGTGATCTCCTTGCCCATCGCGGACATGGCGGCGGTGACGCCGGTGGCCAGGTCGGTGGGGACCTTCCGCCCGAGCCGCCGGCCGGCCTGCGCTTCGGTCCGCGCCAGCAGCAGCAGCGACTCGACGAGCGCGTTGGCCCGCATGGACGCGTCGCGCACGACGTTGGACATGCGGCGGAACTCCTCGACGTCGGCCTCCGGGTCGTCGAGGGTGACGTCGACCTCGGTCCGCATGACGGCGAGAGGGGTCCGCAGCTCGTGCGAGGCGTTGGCGACGAAGCGTTTCTGGGTGTCGAACGCCTCGCTGATCCGGTCGAGCATCGCGTCGAACGTCTTCGCCAGCTCCGACACCTCGTCGTCGGCGCCGTCGTAGTTGATCCGGGCGTCGAGGGTCTCGCCGGTGAGCCGCTGCGCGGTGGTGGTGACCTTCTGCAGGGGGCGCAGCGCCCGGCCGGCGACGACGTACGCGCCGGCGACCCCGACCGCGCCGATGAGCAGCAGCGCGAGGCTGCCGCGGGTCACGAGCTCCCATTCGGCGGCGTCGGCGAGCTCCGTCTGCCACTGGCGGGCGTCGACCTCGCTGCCGTCCTGCAGGACGATCCGGGTGCCGGGCTGCAGCTCGTCGGCGGGCCGGATCGCGCTGTCGACGAGGATGTAGGCCAGCACCACGAGCACGAGCCCGGCGCCGACGAGCAGGATGCCGTTGAGCAGGGTGAGCCGCAGCCGCAGCGTCGGGCGGAACACGGCTGCGCGGCGGGCGTCGTAGATCGTCATTCGGGTGGCCTGGTCCTGTATCCGGCGCCGACGACGGTCTCGATGAGCGCGGGGTCGCCGAGTTTCTTGCGCAGGGTCATCATCGTGACCCGCACGGTCGTGGTGAACGGGTCGGCGTTGGCGTCCCACACGCGCTCGAGCAGCTCCTCGCTGGACACGACGGCGCCGCGGGCCTTCAGCAGCTCCTCCAGCAGCCCGAACTCCTTGCGGGTCAGGTCGAGCGGCTGCCCGCCCCGGGTCGCGACCCGCTTGGCCTGGTCGAGCACGAGGTCGGCGATGGTCAGCACGGGCGGGGCCGCGGGGGTCGCCCGGCGGCCCAGCGCCTGGACCCGCGCGACCAGCTCGTCGAACGCGAACGGCTTCGTCAGGTAGTCGTCGGCGCCGATCTGCAGCCCTTCGACCCGGTCGGCGACGCTGCCGCTCGCGGTCAGCATCAGGACCCGGGTCAGCGCCCCGGACGCGACCAGGTCGGCGCAGATGTCGTCGCCGTGGACGCCGGGCAGGTCGCGGTCCAGCACGACCACGTCATAACGGGTGACCATGGCCATCTCGTGGCCCTGGGTGCCGTCGTACGAGACGTCGACCGCCATGCCCTGTCGTCGCAGCCCTCGCACGATCGCGTCGGCGAGGTGCCGCTCGTCCTCGACCACCAGCACGCGCACGCCACATCACCCCCACCCGGTCGGGCCAGTGTCAGGCACCGGCTGTGAAGTCCGCGTGAGCCGCCGCGAGGCGGCTCGCACCGCCGCTGGAGGCGGCGGCGGCC
Organism: Dactylosporangium sp. NPDC050588; assembly: GCF_040654975.1. NCBI lineage: Bacteria > Bacillati > Actinomycetota > Actinomycetes > Micromonosporales > Micromonosporaceae > Dactylosporangium > Dactylosporangium sp. NPDC050588. The sequence continues at coordinate 169,888 of NZ_JBFAJA010000002.1, forward strand.
GTCGTCGGAAGCGGCGGCGTCAGCCAACGTATACCGGACCGTTGGCGACCATGGCCCGCGCCGGGCACCCTGAACATGTGGAAGAGCGGCTGATCGATCTCGGTGTCGTCAACGACCAGGACGATCGGCTGGAGGCCGGGCCGCCACCGGCGGTGCCAGGCCGGCGGCAGTGGCCGTTCGTGATGGTGCTGGCGCTGCTCGCGACGTTCACCGGCGGCTCCGGCGCGGGCTCGTCCGTGGAGGACCTCGGCGTCCTGGCCGAGCACACCGTCGGGTTCGTCGCCGACCGCGGCATGCTGTACGCGCTGCGGGAGGACCCGGCCGTCACCGCGTACGACTGGGGCACGGGCGAGAAGCGCTGGAGCCGCAGGATCCTGCCGAACTCCGGCCAGGTCTACCTCGCCGCGGACCGCGCCTACATCCGCCACCGCCCGTGCACCGATGCCACCGGCTGGAGCCTGGAGCGGCTCGACCCGGCCGACGGCAGCCAGCAGTGGTACGCGGCGGGCGCACCGGTCGCGGTGCTGCGCATCGACGATCGGCCCGGGCTGCTGCTCGTCGACGAGCGCACCGGCACCTGCCCGCCGGCGGTGCCGCAGCGCAACACCCCGCAGACGCCGGTCCACCTGGCGGCGATCGACGCGGAGACCGGGATCGTGCGGTGGCAGTTCCAGATGCCGGCCGGCGGCCGGCTGGTCTCCCCCGACGTGCCCGGCAGCGACTGGTTCGCGATCTGGTATACGACAGGGCACACCGAGATCCGGGCCGCCGCGACCGGTGCGGTGCTCAGCGCCGCGGAGGTGCCCGAGCTCGCCGACGGCCCGCCGCAGAGCGTCCGCATCGTCGGCGACATGCTCGTGGTCGTCGCTGTCGGCCTCGACGGGGCGATGATCACCAGCTACGGGCACACGCCGCTGGAGTTCCGGTGGCGGCTGCTCTTCCAGTCGGCGGAGCCGGTGCCGATCGCCGAGCTGGCCTACGGTCCGGTCGTCGTCGCGTGCGGCCCGATGGTGTGCGTGCCCAACTGGCGCGACATCGCCGTCATCGACCCGCGGACCGGCGTGCAGCGCTGGCGCCGGCAGATCCAGATGGATGCGGTCGGCTCCGGTGTACTGGTCGCCCGGGACCGCGAGGACTTCATGCGGATCCGCATCGTCGACTGGGAGACCGGCGACGACCGCAGCGAGCTGACCGGCTGGGGCCTGATCCCGACGGCCACGGGCGAGCTCGACGACGCCGCCGGGACCGCCGCGACCGCCGGCGCCACGTGGGCGCTGGTCCAGAAGCCCGACGGCAAGGGCTCACAGATCGGGCGGGTGAACCTGCGCACCGGGGAGGTCGAGATCATCGGCCAGGTGAGCCCGGTCCCCTCCCGGTGCGCGCTGCGCGGCCACCGCCTGTCGTGCCTGGCCGACGGCGACAGCCTCCGCCTGTGGCGGCTGTGAACCGTCCACACGGTCACCTCCAGCACCTCGACGCCAAAGCCGCGGGCCGCCTCCGCGAGCGCGCCGGTCAGCCGCGACGGCAGCTGCGAGCGAGCCGCGAGGAGCGCCTCCAGGTCCGCCTCGCCGGCCGCGGTGCGGAGCTCGACCTGGGTCCGCAGGTACAACTCCTGCAGCGGATCCGGGGCGCTGGTGACGAACAGGGCCGGGTCGGCGACGGCGAGCCGCAGCGTGGCGGAGACCCTCACGACGAGACGGTCGGCGGTGAGCATCTCCTGCCCCGTGACGGCGACGAGCCGCGGCCGCACGTCGACGCGCTCCAGGCGGGTGCCGCGCCGCCGGTACGCGTGCCGCCCCGGCCCGAACACGCCGGCGCACCCCGGTCCCGCACAGCCGGATAAACGCGGGTCTACGGCAGGCGGAGCAGGACGACCTCGTCGCTTTCGGTGGCGCAGGCGACGAGGGCCGCGTCGATCTCGCACGAGACGAGGGCGCCGGGGACCGAGACCGACGGGGCCGGCGCCGGGCCGCGGTCGGACCAGGCGAGCAGCGTGTCGCGGTCGGTCTGCAGGCCGATCAGGACGCGGGGGCCCGCGGCGGCGAGGAACCGCCAGCCGGGCGGGACGGTGATGCCGGTGTCGGCGGCCATGGCCGGGGCGCCGCCGGGTGCGACGGCCGGCAGCGCCCTCGGCACGATCCACAGCAGCGCGCCGTCGGACGGGTCGACGGCCGCGGTGCGTTCGCCGCTGACGCACAGCGCCGCGTCGCACGGCAGGATCGTGAGCGGGCTGCCGATGCCGGTCGGCACCTGGGCCTTCCAGCGTTCGACGAGGGCGCGACTGTACGCCGTGATCCGGGTGCTGCCCGTCGGCACGTCCGACCGGGCGACGAGCAGCAGGTCGCCGACGACGGCGACGAGGTCGTCGGCGGGCCCGGCGATGCCCTGGACCGGGGCGGTGCGCGCGCCGGTGACGAGGTCGACGGTGCTGAGCCCGCCGGCGCCGTCCAGCAGCGCCGCCCACGTGGCACCGGTCGAGGCGGCGTCGACGGCCACGCGGGTGCCGGGGTCGACGGCGGTGTCCCACTGGACGAGGCCCGCGGTGTCGATGAGCTGCCAGCGCAGCACTCCCGCGGTGGGCGTGTTGTCGGCGAGGGCACGGCAGCCGTCGGACCAGAGGCTGCGCATGACGACGGTGCCGGTGCCGCCGGGCGGGGTGCGCACGGGCACGCCGACGGCCCGCCACTGCTCCCGCCCGGTCGCCCGGGTCACCGCGACGGTGGTGCCGGTGACGCCGGAGCGGCACAGGTCCGGCGAGAGGACGGCCAGTTCGCCGCGGATGTCCACGTACGACAGCTGGGCCAGCCCCTCGGGGGTGAACATCCACCGCAGCGTGCCGTCGGTGGCGTCGTAGGCCTCCACCGGCGTCGGGGTGCGGTCGCTGTCGAGCACGAAGAGCGCCCCGCCGGCGACGTGGTAGTCGCCGTTGCGCAGCGGCTGGCGGGTCACCTCGTGCGGGCGCCCCGGCGCCGGCGCCGCGGACACCAGGCAGAGCAGCATCGCCAGGACAGCGGCCAGCCCCCAGCCTCGGGGCAGCCCGGCGGTGTCGTCGTCGACGTGGTCCCAACCGCCGTCGATGACGCCCAGATCGATGGTGACCGTGCTCACCGGCACGGCTCCATTGTGCGCCGATCATCACCGGCCCGGCAGCCGCCACACGGACAACGGTGGACCGCACCGCCACTCGGACCGCACCGCCACTCGGACCGGCCGCCGGACGAGGGGCGGTCCGGAGACCGCGTACGGGTACGTGGGCGGTCAGTGCCGGGACGGGAGGCGCCACACGGACAGGCCGCCGACCACGACGCAGGCGAGGGCCTCGCCGTCGACGGAGCACTCCGGGTTGCCGAACCAGTTCTCGGCGCGGGCGAAGACGGCGACCACACCGGTCGCCGGGTCGAGCTCGCCGAGCATGGCGGTGCGCATGTCCACGAGCCGCCACAGCAGCGGCCGCCGCCCGGTGGTGAGCACGTGCCAGCCGGGCAGCTGCTTGAAGACGGTGCCGGTGCGGCTGTCGACGAGCGCGACGGGCCCCGGATCCGACGGGTCGTCGCGCGAGCCGGTGATCAGGCGCCGACCGGCCATGCCGAGCACGTGGGTCTGCTCGTCGAGGTGCCAGCGGTGCTGGCCGGTGGTGCTGTCGTAGGCGTCCATGCCGCCGCTGTCGCCGGCGCAGAAGAGGTCCGCCGCGCAGCGGAAGAGGTCACCGCCCTGCGCGCCGGGCCAGTGGAACAGCAGTCGGCCGGTCGGCAGCTCGTACACCTGCGAACTCGGCGAACCGTCGGGGTAGACGATGACCCGGTCGGCGGCGCGGCCCGTCTCGTCGTGCCATCCGGCGTCGAACATGGCCGAGACGCCCGACCAGGCGAGTTGATGGGTCGCGCGGACCCGGCCGGTCCGGGCGTCCCACCGCGTCAGCCGCCCGTCCCGGCCGAGCACGTCGAACCGGTCGAGCCGCGACTGGTACATGTTGGAGTAGCTGAAGTTGACGTCGGACCCCTGCGGGACCGTGACGGCCCAGGCCTGCGCCCCGGTCCGCGCGGACAGCCCCAGGAACCGCCGCTCCGGCTGCGCGAAGGCACGGTTGACGTCCGATTCGGAGTCCGGCCACTCGACCTCGACGCGCCGCTCGTCGGGCACGTCCTCGACGATGACCACGTCGCCGGTCGTGCCGGTGAACGTGAGGTGCGAGCGCGTCCACAGCTCCTGGCCGGTGGCCGCGTCGAGCACGACGAGGGCGCTGGAGTCGCCGGCGCCGGTCCGGTCCTCGCTCATCAGCAGGACCACGTCGTCGCCCGCGGTCACCAGCTGCTGCTGGGCCTCGGCCGAGCGGTGCCACAGCAGCTCGCCGTCGATGAGGTCGTGTGCCTCGATCATCGGTCCGGGGTCGGTTCCCTGGTACCGGGCGAAGAACAGCCTCCCGCCGGCGGTCTGCGCCCGGAGGACCTGCTGTTCGATCGTGTAGAGCAGACCCGCCCCGGACCGCGGGCCGGCCGAGACGAGCAGGCCGAGGGTCACGGCGAGGACCGTGGCGACGGCGACCCACCGCCCCTGCAGCCGGCGCCGGGGCTCGGGCGGCTCCGGCGGCTGCCACGGGACGCTGAGGTCGAGCTCGATCACGGTCTCCGCCACGGCCCCAGGGTGCCATGACCCCTCTGTCGCGTCACCCGTCAGTGTCCGGGCGGGGCGGCAGGCGCCAGACGGTCAGCTCACCCACCATGACGCACGCGAGGGTGTCGCCGTCGGCGCTGCAACTGGGTGGCCCGTACCAGTCCGCGGACCGGCCGAAGACGGTGATGCGTCCGGTCCTCGGGTCGAGCTGGCCGAGCACCGCGGTGCGCTGGTCGAGCGGGCGCCACAGCAGGAGCCGCTGGGGGCTCACCTCGCGGATCAGCCGCCAGCCGGCGAGGTCCATGACGATCTTCCCGGTCCGCGCGTCGACGACGGCCAGCGGGGGCGCGTCGCCCGTCGCCTGCTCCAACGTGCTGACCAGGAGCCGGCCGCCCGCGCCGCCGATCACCTCCCGGTAGGGGCCGAGCCGCCATCTGGGCGCGCCGGTGGTGCTGTCGAAGGTGACGAGGCCGCGGTCGTCGGTGGCGCAGAACAGGTCGGCCGCGCACGGGTACAGGCCGTCGTAGCGGGACGCGTCGGTGCGGAACAGCGCCCGCCCGTCGGCGAGGTCGAACACGATCGCGCCGCGCTCCCCGTCCGGGTAGACCAGGGCACGGTGCGGGACCGCGTCGGGGGCGAACTGCCAGCTGGCCCCGGTGGTGAACATGGCCGGCACGCCCGACCAGGCCAGCCGCATGGTCGACAGCACGGCCCCGGTTCGGATGTCGCGATGCGTCACCAGCCCCGACGGGTCGAGCTGGTTGACGCCGGTGACGCGGCCGGTGGGGTACCGGCCCTCCCAGGTGTAGTCGAGCGCGGCACGGGGCGGCGCCTGGTGCTCCCAGACCGTGGCCCCGGTGCGCTCGTCGAGCACGAGCACATGCCGCGGCGGCCCGTCCCAGGCGTGGTTGACCCTCGGGTCCGGCTGCTGCTGCTCCTCCGGCGTGAACACGACGATCCTGCGCTGTTCGGGCTGCTGCTCGACGATGACGAGGTTGTCGCGGGTACCGATGAGCGAGGCGTTCTGCCGTGACCACAGCTGCCGGCCGGTGGCCGAGTCGACCACCGTCAGCGTGGTGCTGAACCCGTTGTCCGTATCGGAGTACCGCATCAGGATCAGCGCGCCGGCGCTGACGCTCGCCGGCTGCTGCTGCGGGGTCGTCGGGAAGTCCCACAGGCGCGCACCATCGGAGCGGCGGTGCGCCTCGATCCGCGGGTCGGACACCGACTGCTGAAACCGGTCGACGAACAGCAGGTCGCCGAAGACCGTGCCGCTGCGCACCTGGTCCCCGATCCGGTAGAGCGGGGTGAGCCGCGTCCCCGGGCCGGCCGCGCCGAGCGAGCCGAGCGCGGCGACGAGCACCACACAGACCGCCACCAACCGGGTCCTCAGCCGCCGCCGCGGCGGCGCGGGAACCTCCGGCGGCTCCCACGGGCTGCTGAGGTCGAGCTCGATCACGGTCTCAGCCATGCCACTCAGAGTCCCACGCCGCCGCCCCGGTTGCGTGCCCGCGCTGTGCCTCCGCCCCACCGCTGACGCGGCGGGTCCCGGCGGGGATGCTCACCCGCACCCCGATGCGCCGCTGCGCGGCGCACAGCCGCGCGTCCCGCGCCGGCTGGGATCGCGCGTGCGCGCCGCATCCGGTGGCGGGCCACCGCGGCCGGCGCCACAAGGTGCGACCGTGACGTATCTACAGCGGCGGCGACCATGCCGGATTGCGCTGGTCGAACGAGGAAGGCCAGACGTGTCCTTCGAGTGGGCCGAGTCCGCGAAGACCAGCGATTCCGGATGGCGAGCGGCCATCCGGGCGGGGGAAGAACGTGACGGTGAGGTCAGATCGCGGCTGTAGCAACCGGCCGGGGCGTGGCCGGGCGGGTCGTTGAGGCCGCAGCGGGTGGGTCGGGCCTGCGCGGCGGCCGCCGTGCTTCGCTTGTCCGAAGGCCCAGGGTCTTCCGTTGCGCCCCGACGCTGTGGCCGGCGTTCCCGTCGTGCTCTGCGCTTCGCGAGGTGCGGGCTCGGTCCGTACACAGGCGAAACGGCGGATCCAGGGCAGGATCCGCCGTTTCGGGTGGTGCTTGGGGGTCAGGTGCGGGCGCGGGCGGGGACCGCGGGCTGCTCGGTCTCGTCGAGGCGGCTGACCCACTCGGTGACCTGGCGGGACACGTCCTGCGCGGTCAGGCCCAGCTCCGAGAGGATCTCGGCGCGCGTGCCGTGCGGGTGCCAGGCCTGCGGGACGCCGAGGTCGCGCAGCGGGACCCACACGTCGGCGTCGCGCAGCGACTTGGCGATCGCGTCGCCGACGCCGCCGGTGCGGACGCCGTCCTCGATCGTGACGACCAGGCGGTGCTCGCGGGCCAGGGCGACGAGCTCGACCGGCACCGGCCGGACCCACCGCGGGTCGACGACGGTGACGCCATAGCCCTGCTCGGCGAGGCGGGCGGCCGCGTCGACCGCCAGGTGCGCGAACGCGCCGACGCTGACCAGCAGCACGTCCTTGCGCTCGTGCTCGCTGAGCACGTCGACCCCGCCGAAGCCGTCGACCCCGCCGACGCGCCGCACCGCGGGCAGGTCCGCGGGGACCGCGCCGGTCGGGAAACGCACGATCGTCGGGCCGTCCTCGATGCTCACGGCCTCGCGCAGCTCCTCGCGGACGGTCTGCGCGTCGCGGGGCGCGGCCAGCCGCAGGCCGGGGACCACGCCGAAGACCGCCATGTCCCAGATGCCGTAGTGCGACGGGCCGTCGGGGCCGGTGATGCCGGCCCGGTCGAGCACGAACGTCACGGGCAGCTTGTGCATGGCCACGTCGAGCAGCACCTGGTCGAACGCCCGGTTGAGGAACGTCGCGTAGACCGCGACCACCGGGTGCAGGCCGCCGATCGCGAGCCCGGCCGCCGACGTCGCCGCGTGCTGCTCGGCGATGCCCACGTCGTACGCCCGCTCGGGGTACTTCTTCATCAGCTTCGCGATGCCGGTCGGCTCCGCCATGGCGGCGGTGATCCCGACGATGTCGGCGCGCTCGTCGGCGATCGCGACGAGCTCGTCGGCGAACACGCCGGTCCACTTCACCGCGGCCGGGGCGAGCAGCTTGCCGGTCTCGATGTCGAAGGCGCTGCCGGGGCCGTGCAGGCAGTCGGCCTCGTCCTCCTCGGCGGGCCGGTAGCCGAAGCCCTTGCGGGTCACGGCGTGCACGATCACCGGGCCGCCGAACGACTTCGCCTTGCGCAGCGCCGACTCGACCGCGACCTGGTCGTGGCCGTCGACGGGTCCGACGTACTTGATGCCGAGGTCCTCGAACATCGCCTGCGGCGCGACCGCGTCCTTGATGCCCTTCTTGACCGCGTGGAGCACCTCGTACAGCGGCGGGCCGACCAGCGGCGTCCGGCCGAGGGAGTCCTTGACCAGGTCGAGGACCTTCTCGTAGCTCGGGTTGAGCCGCAGGTTGGACAGGTGGTCGGCGAGGCCGCCGATCGTCGGGGAGTAGGAGCGCCCGTTGTCGTTGACGACGATGACGAGCGGGTTCTTCGCGCCGGCGATGTTGTTCAGCGCCTCCCAGCACATACCGCCGGTGAGCGCGCCGTCACCGACGACCGCGACGACGTGCCGCGGCTCGCCGCGCAGCGCGAACGCCTTCGCCAGGCCGTCCGCATAGGACAGCGCGGTCGAGGCGTGCGAGTTCTCGATGATGTCGTGCTCGCTCTCGGCCTGGCTCGGGTAGCCGGTGAGCCCCCCGCGCTGGCGGAGCAGGTCGAAGCCGTCCTGGCGGCCGCTCACGATCTTGTGGACGTAGGCCTGGTGGCCGGTGTCGAAGAGGATGCGGTCCTTCGGCGAGTCGAAGACGCGGTGCAGGGCGAGGGTCAGCTCCACCACACCGAGGTTGGGGCCGAGGTGGCCGCCGGTGCGGGAGACCTTGGCGACGAGGAAGTCGCGGATCTCCGCCGCGAGCACCTCCAACTGCTCCGTCGAGAGGTCACGGAGGTCACCCGGGCTGCGGATCGAGCTCAGCAGGGTGGCGGCCTCGGTCTCTTCAGTGCTCATGGGGCTCAACTCTAACGGGGGCGCGCATCGGCGCACGTCGGCCGGACGAATCTTGACAGCTTCCACACATGCTCGTTACCTGGTCACCGGCTGTCGCACACGGCTTCAACCACTTGCCGCCGCGGCGAACCTCACGGTGTCCCTGTCCTGCACGAACAGCGTGAGGGCCGCGTCGATCGCCGCGCTGCGCTTCGTCCCGGCGACGACACCGTGCGTGAGCGACCCCACCACCCGGGTGGAGCTGTCGGTCCACTCGGCGATCGCCTGCGCGAGATAGCCGGTGTACTTCGCCTTGTCGGCGTCGAGCCGCGCCGGCACGGACCCCTTCTGCGGGTTGAACGCGTCCTGCCCGCTGACCGAGCCGCACTCGATCAGCCACTGCTCGGCGGCCCGCCGGTGCGGCGCCCCGCGCGGCAGCGTGAACGAGTCGGAGAGGAAGTCGTACACCTTCTCCGAGCCGGGGCTCGCCACCACCGAGTAGCCCTGCTGGAACGCGAGGCCCTTGGTCCGCAGGTACGCGTCGGCCCAGTCCCCCATCACGTTGTAGGCGGCGGTGCCGGCGACGACCTTGTCCAGCGCGGGCTGCCAGTCCCCGGCGGCGGTCGCGACGTCGGACTGGTCGAGGACCCGCACGAACAGCGTCAACGCCTCCTGCACCCGCGCGCTCCTCCAGTCCGTCGCGCCGTTCCAGAGTCCGGTGTACCCGTCGGCGCCGAGCTCGCCGAGCAGCACGCACTCGAGCAGGTGCTTCTGCGTCCAGGTGGGTCCGATCGACAGCGGCAGGACGCCCTTGCCCCGCAGCACGGCCGCCTGGCTCAGGAACTGCGACCAGCTGATCGGCGGGGTCAAACCGTGCGCCTTCAGCACCGCCGGGTTGTGCCAGAGCAGGTTGGCGCGGTGGATGTTCACCGGCACCGAGTAGATCTTGCCGTCGAACGTCAGCGCCTCGACCAGGCCCTTCGGCAGCCGCTCGCGCCAGCGCTGCTGGTCGTACAGGTAGCGGACGTCCTCGAGGTAGCCGGCCGCGACGTCGTTGTCGAGCTCGAGACCAGCGTGCGCCTGGTAGGAGTCGGGCGGGTCGTCGTTCTCCAGCCGGGTCGCGAGCACGGTCCGGGCGACCGTGCCCGCCCCGCCCGCGACGGCGGCGTTGTCGAACTCGACCCCGGGATTGACCCGGCGGAAGTCGGCGACGAGCGCCTCCAGCCCTTCCTTCTCGCCGGGCCCCGCCCACCACGAGAACACCTCGACCTTGCCGGACCCGTCGTCGCCGATCTCGTCCCCGCTGACCGCGCAGCCGGGCAGCCCGAGGACGGTCAGCCCGCCGGCGACGAGCAGCGTTCTCCGGCTAAATCCCACTTTTTCAGTATCTTCGCGGTTTGCGCCCTCGTCAGCGGTTCGGCGGCATCCAGTCCTGGTCCGACCCCTGTTCCGGCTGCTGCTCCTGTACGGGCACCGGCGGCTGCTCCTGGTGCTGGCCTGCGTGCTGGCCTGCGTGCTGGCCTGCGTGCTGGCCTGCGTGCTGGCCTGCGTGCTGGCCTGCGTGCTGGCCCGGCTGCTGGCCGTTGTGCTGGGCGGCCTCGGGTGCCAGGCCGATCTCGTTCGCCAGCGTCGCCGTGCTCAGCCCTTCGACCCTGGCCCGCATGTCCGCGTACGTCGCCAGTGACATCGGCGCCGTCACCACCGCACCCGCCCGGGCGATCACCTCCGACACGACGGAGGCGAGCACGATCCCGAGCACGATCTTCCCGTCGGCCCCGGTGACCCTCACCGGCTCCAGCGAGAGCGCCGACGCCCCGCCGGTCCCGCCCTGGACGATGATGCTGATGATGGCCCCGACGAACGCGGCGGCGAAACCGAGCGCGAGCGCCGTCGCGATCCGGCTGATCGAGGCCCCGAGATCCTGGTGGAACAGCTTGAAGCAGCGGGAGATCGCCGACGCGCCCCGCTCGAACGTCACCACCGCCGGCAACAGCGTGAACACCGCGGCGAGGTAGATCGCCGGCAGGAAGCACGCGCAGAACCCGACGCAGATGATCAGCCCCGCCAGCACCTGCCACCCCAGCAGCGGAAACACCCGCCGCGCCGCGAGCAGCAGCGCCGCACCGAGCCGCGGCCGCAGCCCCGCCGCGATCGTCACCGCCACATGGTTGGACGCGATCGACACCACGAACGAGACGAACACCCCGACGAACGACCCGAGCAGGATCAGCCCCAACGCCGCGAACAACGGCCCGGGATCCGACGGGACCGGCGCCCCCGTGACCGGGTCCGTCTGGCTCAGGTCGTCCGACACGTCCAGGCTCACCATCGACAGCGGCACGCTGTACGCCAGCATCACCACCAACCCGATGAGCTGCAGCAACGCGAGCTTGTCCCAGCCCCGCCGCAGGATCGCCATACTGCGCCGCCACCAGCCCGCGAAGTCGGGACTGACCAGCGGGTCACCCTCACCGATCACCCCCGCGACGGGCACCATCTGATAGATCGCGTACGCCTGCGACGGGTCGTACGCACCCCCGTACCACTGCGACTGGTCATACCCGCCAGCCGGATACTGCGGCGCCCCATACGCACCAGGCTGCCCCGGGTAACCGAACTGCCCCTCCCCCGGATACGGCGCCTGCCCTGGATACGGCGCCTGCCCCGGGTAGTACGGCTGCCCCGGATACGGCGGCTGTCCTTGATAGCCGGGCTGCCCGGGGTACGGCGGCTGCCCCTGATAGCCGGGCTGCCCCGGATACGGCGACTGTCCTAGCTGCCCGGGCTGCCCGGGCTGCTGCGGCTGACCCGGATGGCCGGGCTGCCCGTACGCGCCCGCCCCGTGCTCCTGCGCCGCGGGGACGGGCGGCCTGATCCGCGCACCATCTCCGGCACCGGCCTCGCTGCCGTCCGCCGACGCGGCACCGGCGGAGCCGGTCTCCCCGGCAACCGCACCCGGCACAGGAGGAGCGACACCCTCAGCCTCCGGGCCGGACTCGCCCGGCAGCGGAACGGTGCGCGGCTGCCCGGAATCCACCGGCGGCACCGGCTCGGACGGCTGGGCCGGTCCCGTGGACTCGTCGGGCCCAGGGGGCTGGGTCATGGTTCCTCCGTATCGCGGACTGCGCCATGCGGCACGACACAGAAGATAGGGCCCCGCCGCACACCCCGCCGCCCCACCAGGCGCCAAACCGACCGCCCGACCAGCCGGCCAACCCCGGAGAACCCCACCGCCCAGTCACCACCCGACCAACCGACCAACCCCCACCAGACGCCAAACCGACTACCCGACCAGCCGACCAACCCCGGAGAACCCCACCGCCCAGTCACCACCCGACCAACCGACCAACCCCCACCAAACACACCCGCCGCCCGACTAGCCACCCCACCCCGAGCAAATCCGCCGCCCAACCAACCCCGACCAGCCAACCCGCAGCCCAATCAGCCACCCCACTCGGAGCGAAACCCGCCGCCCGACCGACCCCGACCCGCGGCCCACAGCCCGACCAGCGCCTACTCCCGGCGACAAACCGCCACCGACCAACCGCGTCCGGCAAACCCAGCTACCGGACCAGCACCAACCCTCGCCAGCAAACCCGCCACTCGACCAGCCACCCGCCCTGAGCAAGAACTAGCCACCCCACCCCGAGCAAATCCGCCGCCCAACCAACCCCAACCAGCCAACCCGCAGCCCAATCAGCCACCCCACTCGGAGCGAAACCCACCGCCCGACCGACCCCGACCCGCGGCCCACAGCCCGACCAGCACCTACTCCGGGGCGACAAACCGCCACCGACCAACCGCGTCCGGCAAACCCAGCTACCGGACCAGCACCAACCCTCGCCAGCAAACCCGCCACTCGACCAGCCACCCGCCCTGAGCAAGAACTAGCCACCCCACCCCGAGCAAATCCGCCGCCCAACCAACCCCGACCAGCCAACCCGCAGCCCAATCAGCCACCCCACTCGGAGCGAAACCCACCGCCCGACCAACCCCGACCCGCGGCCCGCAGCCCGGCCAACCCCGACCGGCGGCCCACAGCCCGACCAGCGCCTACTCCCGGCGACAAACCGCCACCGACCAACCGCGTCCGGCAACCAGCTACCGGACCAGCACCAACCCTCGCCGGCAAACCCGCCGCTCGACCAGCCACCCGCCCTGAGCAAGAACCCGCCGCTCGACCAGCCACGACCGGCGGCTCGCTGGCTTGTCAGCGGACCAACGGGAACCGGCGAGCTCGGGGCCCGGTCAGCCGAGCATGCCTGAGTAGACGATCGTCAGCACGAAGCCGACGAGCCATAAGCCGCCGCACCACCACGACAGCTTGACCTCGGTGCTCCTGTCGTCGGTGCGCAGCGCCTTCACCGCGACGAGCGCGGCCACGACCATCACCGTCAGGCTCGCGATCCAGACGGTCCAGGCGGCAGGGCTGCGCTCGACCTTCGGCCCGCCGGAGTCGAGCCCCAGGACCAGCCTGATCAGCGGCACGAGGAACAGCACGGTGAACGCGATCGTCACCTGTGCCACCGTCCGCCGCACCGGCCGCCACTGATCCCGTCGCGGCCGGCCCTCGCCGCCACTGGTCCCCGCTCCCGCGCCCCCGGGCGGCGAACCCCCGGGCGGCGCAGCACCAGACCCCCCGGCCCCGGCCGCGTCCGACGACCCGACCGGCGGTGGAGGCTCCGACGAAGCCGCAGGATCCGGCGAGGAAGGCTGGGACGGGCGCTGAGGCTCGGCCGGCTCGGTCATGCGGCACGCCGGTGGGCGAAGCGGGGCGAGAACAGCTCCAGCAGCCGCACCGTCTCCTCGAAGGGCAGCTGGCCGGGGGCGGGGCGGCCGCCGATGGACGAATAGGTGATCCGCGAGCCGAGGACGGGCAGCATGAGCCGGGAAGCGGCGCCTTCGGGGCCCATGGCGATGGCGATCACGCCGCGGTGGTGATGGCGGAGGGTGAAGTCGGTGAGGGTGCGCAGGTCGTCGGGGCCCTGGGCCATGGTGCTGATCTTGACCAGGTCGGCGCCGGCGGCGAAGCCCTCCTCGGCGAGCTCGTCCAGGCGCGCCGCGGCCGGGGTGGCCGTGAAGTCGTGGTGCGACAGCACGACCACCGTGCCGTGGGAGCGGGCGGCGGCGACGACACCGGCGCGGATCTCGGTGGAGGCCAGCTCGACGTCGACGGCGTCGACCTCGGGCATGAGGGTCTCGTAGAGCCGCAGGCGGGAGGGCTCGTCGCCCGCCCAGTAGCCACCCTCGTCCTTCGAGCGGATCGTGGCGAGCGTCGGCACGCCGGCGAACGACCGGACCTGGCGCAGCGCGTGCTCGGGGTCGGTCGAGGCATACCAGTCGACGCGCAGCTCGGCGACGTCGACGCGCAGGTCACGGGCCTGCGCCGCGTCCCGCCCGGCGTCCTCGTCGCCGAAGCTGACCGCGACCAGCGGCACCTCTTCGGCGAGCCGCTCCCGCAGCGTTGCCATGCAGCACTCCCCCCACCGTCCGCCCCAAGCGAAGCGACAGGGGGAGTCTACGTGCGCGGTACGACAGATCCCCGCCGGCGCAGGGTCCGCTCGTAGTCCTGGAAGCGGGCCTTCGCGATCACCGACCGGTCGGGCGCGCGCAGCACGATCCCCTCGGCCCGGCCCGGCGCACCGTCGAGCCCCACCAGCGTCGCCGGCAGCGAGCCGGTCAGCAGCTCCTGCATCTCCGCGATCCCCGGCGGCAGCGCGGAGCCGGCCCGGTGCCACAGCCGCGGCGTCAGCGCCAGTCCCGCCGCCGCGGCGAGCGAGGCCAGCCGCTCCTCGGGCACGAAAGGCTGGCCGCCGGACTCGCGCCACGCGGAGACAGCGGCAGGCGTCCACGACAGTGGCGTGGACCAGTCGGGCAGGTCGACCACGTCGAAGAGCCGCCAGCCGAAGAGCGTGGAGTCGCTCGTGTACTGCCTGGCCGCCCCGCCGACCTTGCCGCCGTAGAGCTCCAGGAAGTACACACGGATCCCGTCCCCGGCCGGCAGACCCGCGGCGACCGGCTTCAGCTGCCCCACGATGCCGAGGGCAGGGTTGCCGATGAGGTCGCCCTTCGCGTACAGGAGCTCCTCGCGCGATCCGATGAGGTACGAGCCGTCGGGCAGCAGGACGATCCGGCTGTTGGTCCCGTCGACCTTCTCCGTCGCGATGACGTCGCCGGGAAACACCGTGGCAGGGGAGGTCAGACCCCCGTTGCGGGGATCCAGGGTGTGGTACGTCGGAATCGACGGATACTTCGTCAGCGAGTTGAGCAGCCGCAGATCGACGGCACGGACATCGAACATCGCCACATCATCGGGCAGGGAAATACGGCGCGGCACGCGATTAACCGCTGCTACGGTTCCCGGCACAAGATGTCCCGCCGTGGTGACCCGGTGCGCAGGCACCGGATACTTCGACTGTTCATCGAGAGGTCGCAGGTTCGAATCCTGCCGCCCCGGCGCATCGGGGTGTAGCTCAGCGGACAGAGCACTTTGTGCCGGCGCCGCCTGGATCTCGGGTCACCACGACGGGACATCTTCATGCCTGAGGCCAGAAGAAGGTGATTCCAGATGGCGAAGTTCAACAACCAGCAGACGAAGCGGCGCCCCGACGGGGTCACCTACCAGGGAGGCCCGGGCTACTCGCGCGACCTGAAGTCGGAGCTGTTCCTGCTCGCCGTCGCCAACATGGTCGGCGAGCAGACGTTCTACGAGTCGGCCGGCGACCGCGACCAGCGCTACCGCGAGCTCGTCGGCGCCGCCGCGGTGCGCCACCCGGAGTGGACCGCCCGGTTCCTGCGCTGGCTGCGCGGCGGGGCGAACCTGCGCTCCGCGTCGCTGGTCGGCGCCGCCGAGTACGTCCGCGCCCGCCTCGCCGCCGGCCTGGTCAACGGCACCGGCGAGCACCGGCAGGTCGTCGCCGACGTGCTGCAGCGCGCCGACGAGCCGGGTGAGCTCCTCGCGTACTGGGCGTCGCGCTACGGCCGGTCGGTGCCGAAGCCGGTGAAGCGTGGCGTCGCCGACGCGGCGAAGCGGCTGTACACGGAGCGCAACCTGCTCAAGTACGACACCGCCAGCCACGCGTTCCGGTTCGCCGACGTGCTCGACCTGACCCACCCGGCCCCGGCCGGCCCGGCGCAGGGCGACCTGTTCACGTTCGCGCTCGACCGCCGGCACAACCGGCCCGAGCCGCGCGTGGCCGAGTCGCTCCCGATGATCGCCGCCAACGCCCGCCTGCGGGCCGACGCGGCCGGGGATCCGTCCGTGCTGCTCGACGCCGGGCGCCTGCGCGCCGCCGGCATGACCTGGGAGGACGCGCTGTCGCTGGGCGGCTCCCGGCTGCCGAAGCACCGCCTGTGGGAAGCCCTCATCCCGTCGATGGGGTACATGGCCCTGCTCCGGAACCTGCGGAACTTCGACCAGGCCGGGGTGTCGGACGCGGTCGCGGGGCAGGTCGCGGCGAAGCTGGCGGATCCGGGCGAGGTGGCACGGTCGCGGCAGCTGCCGATGCGGTTCCTGTCGGCGTACCGGGCGGCGCCGTCGCTGCGGTGGGCGTGGGCGCTGGATCGGGCGTTGCACCAGAGCCTGGAGAGCATCCCGTTCCTGGCCGGTGACACGCTGATCCTGATCGACACGTCGGGGTCGATGCACTCGGTGTTCTCCAAGGACGGCACGCTCATGCGGTGGGACGCGGCGGTGATCTTCGGGTTGGCGCTGGCGCTGCGGTGCGAGCGGGCGAAGGTCGTGTCGTTCTCGACCCGGACCACGGTGTTCCCGGTCGAGCCGGGCGAGTCGCTGCTGCGCGGCATCGACCGGTTCAAGGCGAAGGGGCACTTCCACAACGGCGGTACCAACACGGCCTCCGCGGTGCGGGAGCACTACCGCAAGCAGGACCGGGTGGTGATCCTGACCGACGAGCAGGCGTCGTTCGACGGTGACGTGTCGACGTCGCTGCCGGCGGGCACGCCGCTGTTCACGTGGAACCTCGCCGGGTACCGCATGGGCCACACCCCGCAGGAGCGCAACCGCTGGACGTTCGGCGGCCTCACCGACGCGGGCTTCGGCATGATCCCGCTGCTGGAGGCCGGCGAGCGCGGGACGTGGCCGTTCTAGATCCGGGTGAAGAGCCCGATCGTCTCGAAGTGCTGGGTCATCGGGAAACTGTCGAAGGCACGGATCTCCGGCAGCTGATACCCGAGGCCCAGCAGCAGACCGGCATCGCGGGCGAACGCGGCCGGGTCGCACGCGACATAGGCGATGGCGCGCGGTGACCTGGCCGCGACGGCCGTGACCACCTCGCGGCCCGCGCCCGCCCGGGGCGGGTCCAGCACGACCAGGTCGACGCTGCGCCAGCGCGGGTTGCCGATCGCCGCCGCCACGTCGTCGTTGACGAACCGGACGTTGGCCACCGAGCGCAGCGCCTTGCGGCCCGCGGCGACGGCCCGCCGGTCGCCCTCGACGACGGTGACCGGGCCGCAGTGCGGGGCGAGGGTGGCGGCGAAGAGGCCGACCCCGCCGTACAGGTCCCAGGCCCGCTCCCCCTCCGCCGGCCGCAGCATCTCCAGCACGGCGCCGGTGAAGGCGGCGACGGCGTGCGGATGCACCTGCCAGAAGCCGCCGGCGTCGACGCTCCAGTCGTGCCCGGCGGCGACCTCGCGGACACGGACGGGCGGTCCGGTGAGCGCGCCGCTGCGCCCGGCCCGGGTCAGCACCGCGGTCTCGCCGCCGGACGCCGCGACGGCCTCGACGGTCGAGCCGGCCGGCCAGCGGCGGGTGGTGACGGGCAGCGCCTGGATCGCCGGGTGCGCGATCCGGCAGCGGTCGACGGGGATGACCTCGCTCGAGCGGTGCCGGTGAAACCCGGCCCGTCCCTCGTCGTCGACGGCGTACTGGACCCGGGTGCGCCAGCCGAGCGCGCCACCGGGGAGGGCCTCCACCGGTACCGACGCGGAAACACCGGCGAGTCGCGCCAGCTGCTCACCGAGGACCTGGGACTTCAGGCGGCGCTGCGCGGCGGGGTCGGCGTGCTGCCAGTCGCAGCCGCCGCAGGCCCCGGGGCCGGAGAACGGGCACGGCGGGATGACGCGGTCCGGCGACGGCAGCAGGATCTCGACGGCGTCGGCGCGCAGGAAGCCCTTGCGTTCGTCGGTGATCCGCGCGAGGACCCGCTCCCCCGGCAGCGCGTGCCGGACGAAGATCACCCGGCCGTCGTGCCTGGCCACGCAGTGCCCGCCGTGGGCGACCGAGCCGACCTCGAGCTCCAGCAGGGTCATCCGGTCGCTCATTCGGCGGGTGTTTCCTGTGTACGGCGTGGGCCTCGCTGCGGCCCGCGCGTGAACGCGGCGTCGAGCTTGGCGATGTCGACGTCGTCGATGGAGCTCAGCTGCCAGGGCACGCTGGTCACCATGACACCGGGCTCGAAGAGCAGGCGCCCCTTCAGCCGCAGCGCGCTCTGGTTGTGCAGCAGGTGCTCCCACCAGCGCCCGACCACGTACTCGGGGATGAAGACGGTGACCACGTCGCGGGGCGAGTCGCGCCGCTTCGACCGCACGAAGTCCAGGATGGGGCGGGTGATCTCGCGGTACGGGCTGTCGACGACCGTCAGCGGCGCCGGGATGCCGCGGCGCTCCCACTCGGCCTGCAGCGCCCGCGTGTCGTGGTCGTCGACGTTGACGGTCAGCGCGGTGAGCGAGTCGGGCCGGGTGGCCTGCGCGTAGGCGACGGCCCGCAGCGTCGGGCGGTGCACCTTGCTGACGAGGACGACCGCGTGGTTGCGCGACGGCAGGACGGGCCGGTCCTCCGACGGGGTCAGCTCGCGGGCGACCGTGTCGTAGTGCTTCTTGATGCCGACCATCAGGAAGTAGATGACGATCATCGCGATGATGGCGATGTACGCGCCGAGCAGGAACTTCGTGATGAGCACGACGATGAGCACGGCGCCGGTCATGCTCAGGCCGATCATGTTGATCGTCCGGGACCGGATCATGCGGGACCTGGTGCTCTTGTCGCGGACGGTGCGCAGCAGCCGGTTCCAGTGCCGGATCATGCCGGCCTGCGACAGCGTGAACGACACGAACACGCCCACGATGTACAGCTGGATCAGCCGCGTGACCTCGCCCTGGAACCCGATGATGAGCACCATCGCGGCGAGCGCCAGCAGGATGATGCCGTTGGAGAAGGCGAGCCGGTCGCCGCGGGTGTGCAGCTGGCGGGGCAGGTAGCGGTCCTGGGCGAGGATCGAGCCGAGCACGGGGAAGCCGTTGAAGGCGGTGTTGGCGGCGAGGAACAGGATCAGCGCGGTGATGACGGCGACGACGTACAGCATGATCGAGCCGGACCCGAAGACCGTCTCGCCGAGCTGGGTGGTGACCGTCTTCTGCACGTAGTCGTGCGGGCCGCTGATGATCTGTCGGGCGGGGTCCTCGACGAACTGCAGGCCGGTCTTGCGGGCCAGCAGGATGATGCCGAGCAGCATCGTGATCGAGATGCTGCCGAGCAGCAGCAGCGTGGTCGCCGCGTTCTTGCTCTTCGGCTCCTTGAACGCGGGCACGCCGTTGGAGATCGCCTCGACACCGGTGAGCGCGGCGCAGCCGGACGAGAAGGTCCGCAGCAGCAGGAACGCCATCGCCCACTGGTTGAGGTGCACCTGCTCGGCCGCGATCTGCAGCCCGGCGCTCGGCGCCCGCAGTTCGTCACCCAGGATGAAGATCTTGAAGAAGCCCGTGAGGATCATGCCGATCATCACGATCATGAACCCGTAGGTCGGGATCGCGAACGCGCTGCCCGACTCGCGGATGCCGCGCAGGTTGAGCGCGGTCAGCACGGCGATCGCGATGATCGCGATGGCGACCTTGTGGGTGGCGACCCACGGCACCACCGACCCGAGGTTCGCCACGCCGGACGCGGTCGACACGGCGACGGTCAGCACGTAGTCGACGAGCAGCGCGCTGGCGACCGCGACGCCGAACCGCGGGCCGAGGTTGACCGACGCCACCTCGTAGTCGCCACCGCCGGACGGGTACGCGTGCACGTTCTGCCGGTAGCTCGCCACGACCGTGAGCATCACCACAGCGACGGCCAGGCCGATCCACGGCGACGCGAGCAGTGAGGTCGCACCCGCGATCGACAGCGTCAGCAGGATCTCGTCCGGCGCGTACGCGACCGACGACAGCGCGTCGGAGGCGAAGACCGGGAGGGCGATGCGCTTGGGCAGCAGCGTGTGTTTCAGCCGGTCCGAGCGGAACGGTCGGCCCAGGAGCAGCCGCTTCATCAGGGAGGTGGGACTGGCCACGACCGCTAAGCGTACGGGTCGCGCGCCTGCCGGATACACCGGTCCGACCGGCGCATGGCATCCTCAACACGAGAGCCGCACACATCGGAGGCGTTACGTGCACGTGGTGATCATGGGGTGCGGACGCGTGGGCTCGACCCTCGCGATCAGCCTCGAGCAGCGCGGCCACTCGGTCGCGGTGATCGACTCAGACGCCGACGCCTTCCGGCGCCTGGGCGGGGACTTCACCGGCGCGACCGTCACCGGCATCGGCTTCGACCGCGACGTGCTGCTGTCCGCGGGCATCGAGCGCGCCGACGCCTTCGCCGCCGTCTCCTCCGGCGACAACTCCAACATCATCTCCGCCCGGGTCGCCCGCGAGACCTTCGGCGTCGAGCGGGTCGTCGCCCGCATCTACGACCCGAAGCGCGCCGAGGTGTACGAGCGGCTCGGCATCCCGACCGTCGCCACCGTCCGGTGGACGGCGGACCGCATGCTGCGCCACCTGGTCCCCGAGGGCAACGTCGAGATCTGGCGCGACCCGACCAGCACGGTCTCCATCATGGAGATCCCGATGCACCCCGACTGGATCGGGCACTCGGTCGGCGACCTGGAGGCCCGCAGCGGCACCCGGCTCGCGTACCTGATGCGCTTCGGCCTCGCCATGCTCCCGACCTCGTCGACCGTGATCCAGGACGGCGACCTCGCCTTCATGCTCGTGACCGACGAGATGATCGCGTCCGTGACGAAGGTCACCGGCTCCGCACCCGAAGGGGGACACTGATCATGCGGATCGCCATCGCCGGTGCCGGCAACGTCGGCCGCTCCATCGCCACCGAGCTGGTCGACAACGGCCACCAGGTCATGCTCATCGAGCGGGTGCCGCGCATGGTCCGCCCCGAGCGGGTCCCCGCCGCCGAGTGGATCCTCGCCGACGCGTGCGAGCTGTCCTCGCTGCAGGAGGCCGACCTCTCCTCCTGCGACGTGGTCGTCGCCGCCACCGGCGACGACAAGGTCAACCTGGTCGTCTCGCTGCTGGCCAAGACCGAGTTCGCGGTGCCGCGGGTGGTCGCCCGCATCAACCGCGCCGAGAACGAGTGGCTCTTCAACGAGCAGTGGGGCGTCGACGTCTCCGTCAGCAAGCCCCGCCTCATGGCCGCCCTCGTCGAGGAGGCCGTCTCCGTCGGCGACCTGGTCAGGCTGATGACCTTCCGCCAGTCCGAGGCCAACCTGGTGGAGATCACGCTGCCGGAGACCGCGCCGTACGTCGGCCACCCGGTCCGCGAGGTGCCGCTGCCGCACGACTCCGCGCTGGTCGCCATCCTGCGCGGCAAGCGCGTCCTCGTCCCGACCCCCGACGACCCGCTGGAGGCCGGCGACGAGCTGGTGTTCGTCGTCACGTCGGAGATGGAGGACGCGGTCCGCGCCGTCATCCTCGGCGCCGACTCGGTCGAGAACACCCGCAAGAAGCGCGGCCCCCAGTTCTTCTGACCCGCCCCGCGCTGCCCTTTCTCATGATCCGGAAGACTTGTTGCTGCCCCGACAACACAAAGTCTTCCGGATCACGGAAAATACGAAACTCCCACAGCGGCAGCCCCGTGTACGGCCGCACGACCGCCTCGCCCCAGCCGCCACCTACTGGTCGCCCTTTCTCATGATCCGGAAGACTTGTTGCTGCTATAACGACACAAAGTCTTCCGGATCATGGCGGTGGCAGTCTTGCGGACGCTTCAGCGTCCGGGGGCGCCCGCCACGCCGGCCCAGCTGCCGGTCGGCTTTCCACGTGATCCGGAAGAGTTGTTGTTGCTGTGGCGACAAGAAGTCTTCTGGATCATGCAGGGGCACAGCGGGTCTGTCGCGACCGGCAGGTCGCGTCGCGGCCTTGGCCGGACGGGGCGCGGAGGCGCCCCGGCCGGCGCCGCGGATTGCGCAACTCCACGCGGACGTGCAGGGAGGGCCCCCAGGGCCCGACCGTTGGCTGCGGGAGCAACGGCCGCAACCACGGCGGACCGGAGCCATGCACTGCTTGAAAGGTCGTGGCCGGCGGCGCCGTCAGTCGGCGGGGCGGACCTCCGGGCGGGCGGGCTCGGGCCGGTCGGTCTCGGGTTCGGAGGCGCGGATGATGCGGCGGGCCTGCCAGACGGTCAAAGCGGCCAGCAGGGCGTACGGCGGCCAGCCGAGCGCCAGGCGGGCGACGCCGAGCAGGTCCGCGTCGCCGGCGCGCCAGAGCTGGATCTGCACGCCGAGCTTCGCCAGGTAGACGACGGCCCAGAGGACGGTGAGCCAGGCGAAGGCGCGGCGCAGGCGGGGGTTCTCGCGCCAGCGGTTGCCGCCCTTGTCGAGCATGACGGACCAGAGCCAGCCGACCAGCGGGCGGCGGAAGGCGACGGAGGCCAGCATGCCGACCGCGTACGCGGCGGTGAGGGCCATGCCCGGCAGGTAGATGTCCTTGGCGTCGCCGCTCTTCCAGGCCAGGTACGCGCCGATCGCGATGCCGACGACGCCGTTGACCGCGTGGCGGACCGACTCGCGGCGGCTGAGCCGGTAGACGGCCATGGAGAGGGCGGCGGCGACCGCGACGATCAGAGAGGTCCGCAGCGACCACCAGCCGAAGTGGTCGCCCAGGAAGTTGACCACGATGAAGAGCGTGATCGGGATGCTCGACTCGATGAGGCCGCGCACGCCACCCAGCTGCTCGGACATCTGCACCGAGAACGGGGGCAGCGGGGCTTCCTCGTCGGGGTCGGTCTCCGCGGTCTTACCTGGTTGCATCCGGCCTCATCTGGGTGTGTCGAGCTCGTAATACGGGTTGTAGAGCACCTTACGGCCGTCGCGGACCGCGATGCGCCCCCTCGCCGTGATCGCTCGACCCGGCTCGATGCCCGCGATGTGCCGGCGGCCCAGGAAGACCAGGGTCACCAGGTCGCTGCCGTCGAACAGCTCCGCTTCGAGGGTGGGCAGGTTGGTGCGCGGGGTGTAGACCACCGTGCGCAACCGGCCCTTCAGGCTCACGACCTGACCGCGGACGCAGGCGAGCGCGGGCATGCTGCCGCACTGCTTGGCGTCGCGTTGCAGCTCTTCGGCGTCGAGCTCCGCCTCGCTGGCGGTGAGGCGGCGGAAGAACCTCCGCAGCCCGCGCGCCTGCTCGACGGACGGATCGACGGCTTTCTCACTGTCCGTGGTCATGACGTCGGTGCCACCCTCCTCGGCCAGACATGACACCCACTACGACGGTACAGCTCACGGGTGTTATTTGCGCCGGGGCCTCGGTGACGGCTTTCTGCGGTCCGCCCCGTTGGCCCCATCGGCACCGTTGGCCGCGGCGGTGAGCGGGACCTCGGCCGGGCCGTCGTTGGCGGTCGCCTCGGCGACCTCCTTCGGCAGGTGCAGCGGGAGCGGCTCGCGGACCGGCATGGCCTCGTGACCCCGGTCGACCACCAGGTTGCGCAGGCACGCCACCAGCGGCGGCGCGACACCCGGGTCGACGGCGGCGGGGCCCTGGAAGACCGCGCGGACGAGCCAGCGGGGGCCGTCGATGCCGACGAAGCGGATGTCCGTCAGGCCGTCGGGGGTGCGGACGCGGGCGCGCAGCTCGGTGCCCCACTCGCCGTCGGCGTCCTCGGCCGCGACGCCGTCGGTGAACAGCTGCTTGCGGATCTCGGCGCGGACCTCGTCCCAGATGCCCTCGCTGCGCGGTGCGGCGAAGACCCCGAGCTGCAGCGCGCTGTCGTTGTTGACGAGCACGATCTGCTGGATCTTGCCCTCGTTGTCCGCCTGTACGCGGACCTCCACGTCGTCGACCGCGGGCACCTTGAGCGCACCCAGGTCGAGCTGGGGGATGCCGGCGGGCGCCTCGGTGATGTCGTACGGGCCTTCGGGCCGGTCGGCCTTGGACGCGACGGGCTCCTCAGGGTCGTCGTCGACCAGGCCCAGCTCCTCCTCGAGCCTGCGGGCACCGCCCGCGCGGGTGTCGTCCTTCGCGTGCCGCCCGCTCCCGCTCTTGCGCGAGAAGATCACTGCTCTTCCTCCAGTTCAGCATGACCACCGGTTGATCCGTGACCGCCGGCTCCGCGCACAGTATCGGGAAGATGGTCGACGCCGTGGAAGTGTGCCCGCTCCACGCGCTGGACCACAAGCTGGGCAATCCGGTCACCCCGGCTGATTTTGGCCGTGATCACCCGATCGTGATTGACCAGGTTCACCAGGATCTCCCCGCGGTACCCCGCGTCGATGGTGCCCGGCGCGTTGAGCACCGTCACACCGAGGCGGTGCGCGAGACCCGACCTCGGGTGGACGAGCCCGACGTAACCGTCGGGCAGGGCGATGGCGATCCCCGTGGGGACCAGCGCCCGCTCCCCGGGCGCGAGGTCGAGGTCACAGGCCGCGACCAGGTCGGCGCCGGCGTCGCCGGGGTGCGCGTACGCCGGCAGCGGCAGCTCGGGGTCGAGCCGCCGGACGTGAACCTCCACCGTCATGCCTCCATCCTGCCGGGTGTCCCCGGGCTCCGGACACGTACCCTCGCACACGTGACTTCGTACCGTGAGCGTCTCACCGTCGCGTGGTGGCTCTGGCTGCCCGCGGTGGCGGTCGCAGCGCTCCTCGCGGCCGAGGTCAAGCTCGGCGCGCCCGGCCTGGCGACCTGGATCCCGTACGTGGTGCTGCTGCCGCTGGCCACCGTGGGGCTGTGGCGGCTGGGCCGCATCCGTGTCGAGGTGTCCAACGGCGAGCTGCGGGTCGACGACGCGCACATCCCGCTGCGATACATCGGTGAGGTGACGGCGCTGTCGGCCGCGGACAAGCGCGACCTGCTGGGGCCCTACGCGGACCCGGAGGCGTTCGTGATCCAGCGTCCGTGGGTCGCCGGTGCGGTCCGCGTCGACGTGGCGGACGACGCCGATCCCACGCCGTACTGGCTGATCAGCACCCGCCACCCGGAGAAGCTCGCGGCGGCGCTCAGCCCTCGATGACCTTCCGGCCCGGCTGCAGGTCCTTCTTGATGTCGGCGCCGAGGGACAGGGTCGCGCGGCGGTTGAGGAACCCGCCGACGGCGGCCCCGGTCAGGAACGGCCCCAGGGTGCTCAGGTTGCGCCCGAAGCGCTTGAGCAGCCGGTCACGCAGCTCCTTGCGCAGCGCGGTGCCCATGGCGGCCGCGACGCTGCCGCCGACCCGCAGCGGGTTGACGCCACGGCGCTCCGCCCAGGCCTGGACCAGCACCACGGCGCGCTCGGCGCCGGTGCCCTCCACCGGGCGGCCGTAGACGGCGTGCAGCTCGCCGATCAGCTTCATCTCCACGGCGACCACCGCGACCGTCTCCGCGGCCAGCAGGACCGGCGCGGACAGCAGGCTGGGCGTCACGGCCCACTCGACGGCGGCCACACCGCCGCCCGCGGCGCCGATGCCGGCGGTGACCCGGGACGCGTTGCGGATGAGCCGCTCGGCGAGCGCGTCGCCGGTCAGCCCTCCGTGGTGCGCGACCAGTGTGTCCAGGTCGCGCACGGGAATATGCGGTGCGACCCTCGTCACGCTGTCCGTGATCCAGGCGATCGCCTTCTTCGGCCGGAACAGGTCCTTGACGCCCCGCTCGCGGATCTCGAGGCGCACCAGCCGGCCGAGCAGGCGCCGGCGCTCCTTCTGCTCGACGCCTTCGTCGGTCAGGGCCGTCACGGCGGCTGACAGCTCGGCCTCGTCTGCCGCCTCGCCCTGGGTGCCCTCCACGGGCTGGTTCTCGGCGAGCTCGTCGGGCTGGGCCATCGTCTACCTCCGCAGGTGTGAAACGGTGCCGCCTACGACTCAAGCACGCCTTCGCCAGATCCGCGTGATCAACTTGCGGTCAGGCGCACTCCCGGCAGATCAGCTCCCCGTTGCGCTCGGCGGCGAGCTGGCTGCGGTGGTGCACCAGGAAACAGCGCGAGCAGCGGAACTCGTCGGCCTGCATCGGCAGGACCTTGACCGTCATGTCCTCGTCGGCGAGGTCGGCGCCGGGAAGCTCGAACGTCTCTCCCAGGTCGGTCTCGTCCACGTCGACGATCGCCGACTGCGCATCGGTCCGGCGGGACTTCAGCTCTTCGAGGCTGTCCTCCCCCAGGTCGACCTCGTCGCGACGCGGCGCGTCGTAGTCGGTGGCCATCGGTGTTCACACTCCCAATTCATTCGCCCGTAGGTGTCGCGCCCGGTGTAACGTCCAACGGGCGGCGTACCTTACCGCCCTCGTGCGTTTGTTGTACGCCCACTCGCGGAAACTTGTTCCCAATGTGACCCATGCGACACAACGTCGTCCCGACAAGTTGCCCGCCGGGCGCGGCGGATGCGACCTTACCTCCACCTGACGGTTTCCGTGGGGAGTCATCCCGCAACGGCGAGTAGGAACTTTGCGGTATGCCGGGTGGGGACTTCAACATGGATCTCCGACAGGCGCTAACCTTCCCGGCAGCCAGAGCGTCTATCTGGTGACGGAGTCGCTCTGGGGCGGGGAGATAACACGGCCATGAGTTTCGCGCGGGTGAGGGCACTGGCCCTGGTTGGGCTGCTCGTGGTCACCGCGGCGGTGTTCGTGACCATCGCGTTGATCAAGGACCGCCAGACCGGTCCGGTGTCGGCCAACGAATGCGCGCAGGACGCGGTGATGGTCAACAGCAGGTTGCCCGAGGAGAAGCAGGTCAACCTCAACGTCTTCAACGCCACCTCGAAGCCCGGCCTGGCCGGCGAGATCACCAATGACTTCGCCAGCCGCGGGTTCAAGGCCACGGTGCAGAACGCGGCGCCCAACCCGGCGGTGAAGAAGCCCGAGACGAAGGTCGCGGTCCTCCGCTTCGGCCCGAAGGCCGTCGGCGCCGCGTGGCTCGTCCGGGCGTATTTCCTCGACAAGTCCGAGGACGAGTTCGACAAGAACCGGCAGGACGACAAGGTCGACGTCATCCTGGGCGCGAAGTTCCAGCAGCTGCCGACGGTGACCGAGGTCAAGCAGTCGATCGGCGCGCTGGGCAACCCCGAGCTGCCCGAGGGCACCTGCGCCGAGGCCTAGAAACTCCTCTGGGCCTCTCAGTGCCTCTCAGGGCCTCTCAAGGGCCCTTGTCCGCGTCCAGCTCCACCAGGCGGTCGTGGAGGGCCTTGTGCAGCGCCGGCGGGGCGGCGACCACCATGTCCGGGCCGGGCACGGCGCCCGCCAGGCCCGTCACGAGCAGACCCGCCTCCGCGGCGACCAGGCCACCCGCGGCGTGGTCCCAGGCGTTGAGGCCCTTCTCGTAGTACGCGTCGAGGCTGCCCTCCGCGGCCAGGCACAGGTCGATCGCGGCGGCCCCGAGGCGACGCACGTCGCGGATGTCGCCGATCAGACCGGCGAGCACGGCCGCCTGGTGGAGGCGGCGGTCGGCGGCGTACCCGAAGCCGGTGCCGACGAGCGCCTGACGGAGATCGGTCTGCCGGGAGCCGGACAGCCGCCGACCGTCGGCGTGGGAGCCGCCGCCGAGCACCGCGGTCCACTCGCGGCCGGTCGCGGCGTTGATGACCACCCCCGCCACCACGACGCCGTCGACCTCCGCGGCGAGCGAGACGGCGTACTGCGGCAGGTCGTAGAGGTAGTTCACGGTGCCGTCGATCGGGTCGAGGATCCAGCGCACCGCGCTCGCCTGCTGGGAGTCTCCGTACTCCTCGCCCAGCACGGCGTCGCCCGGCCGGGCGCGCCGGATGGCCTCCCGGACCTGCCGCTCGACCGCCTGGTCGGCGGCCGTGACCACGTCGGTGAGCGTGGACTTGGTCGCCACGGGGTCCACGCCGGCGGCGCGCATGGCCTTGGCGAGGGCCGCAGCCCCCCGGGCGATGGGCACCGCGAGGGCCAGCAGTTCGTGTCCGCGATCCATACGACCCATCCTGTCAGGGCCCTGATCCGCCCATCCGTTCGGTCACAACGTGGCGTCTAGGCCCGCTAGGCGGGATGTTGGGGCGAGAGAGCGTTACAATTCACGCGCTGCCCGCTGTCGCTCGTGAATCCGCCCCGGACGCACGGCACACGGGCGCCACCAAAAGCACCCAGGCCCACTCAGCACGGCCGCGCCGTGCGCGAACTCGGCCGCACCGGCCGTCGCTCGCTCATCGCACCGGAAGGTCGTTCGTGACAGCAGCTCACCAGCCCAGCGTCGACGTACGCTCGCTCGCCGACTCGCTGATCGCGCGTGCGGCCGCCAATGGCGGCCACCTCACGTCGGCGGAGGTCGCGCAGGCGGTCGACACCGCAGATGTGACCCCCGCACACGCCAAGAAGCTGCTCAGGAGTCTCGCCGAGGCGGGAGTCACCGTCGTCGTCGACGACTCCGCCAACGGGCGGCGCCGGGTCGCGGCGGCACGGTCCGCGACCCCTGCATCCAAGGCGGCCACCGCCAAGGCCGCACCCGCGCGCAAGGCGCCGGTCGCCAAGCCGCTGACAGCCGTCGAGTCCACACCGGATTCGGGGGTGGAGAGGGCGCCCGTGAAGAAGGCACCGACACCAGCAGCTCCCGCCAAGAAGGCCGCCCCGGTCGCGGCAGCGACCGCTCCGGCGAAGGCCGCGCCGGCCAAGAAGGCGGCGCCGGCGAAGAAGGCCGCCGGGCCCGTCAAGAAGGCCGTCCCCGGCGACGCCGACCCGGCCGCCCCGAAGGGCGCCGGCGAGGAGCCGGAGCTCGAGGAGATCGACGACGCCGAGCTCGCGGCGGAGATCGAGGACGTGGTCGTCGAGGAGCCGGTCGAGGTCGTGAAGGCCGTCGAGGCCGACGCCGAGGCCACCGCGACCGACGACGACTTCGCGTGGGACGACGAGGAGTCCGAGGCGCTCAAGCAGGCCCGCCGCGACGCGGAGCTGACGGCGTCGGCCGACTCGGTCCGTGCCTATCTGAAGCAGATCGGCAAGGTCCCCCTGCTGAACGCCGAGCAGGAGGTCGAGCTGGCCAAGCGGATCGAGGCGGGCCTCTACGCGGCCGAGCGGCTGCGGGCCGCCGAGGACGCGGGCGAGCCGATGGTCATGCCGGCCAGCCGCGACTTCATGTGGATCTCCCGCGACGGCGAGCGCGCCAAGAACCACCTGCTCGAGGCCAACCTGCGTCTGGTCGTCTCGCTCGCGAAGCGGTACACGGGCCGCGGCATGGCGTTCCTGGACCTCATCCAGGAGGGCAACCTCGGCCTCATCCGCGCCGTCGAGAAGTTCGACTACACCAAGGGCTACAAGTTCTCCACGTACGCCACCTGGTGGATCCGGCAGGCCATCACCCGCGCCATGGCCGACCAGGCCCGCACCATCCGCATCCCGGTGCACATGGTCGAAGTGATCAACAAGCTCGGCCGCATCCAGCGCGAGCTGCTCCAGGACCTGGGCCGCGAGCCCACCCCGGAGGAGCTGGCCAAGGAGATGGACATCACGCCGGAGAAGGTGCTGGAGATCCAGCAGTACGCGCGTGAGCCCATCTCCCTCGACCAGACCATCGGCGACGAGGGCGACAGCCAGCTCGGCGACTTCATCGAGGACTCCGAGGCGGTCGTCGCGGTCGACGCGGTGTCCTTCTCGCTCCTGCAGGACCAGCTCCAGCAGGTGCTGCAGACCCTCTCGGAGCGGGAGGCGGGCGTGGTGCGGCTGCGGTTCGGCCTCACCGACGGCCAGCCGCGGACCCTCGACGAGATCGGCCAGGTCTACGGCGTGACCCGCGAGCGCATCCGCCAGATCGAGTCGAAGACCATGTCGAAGCTGCGCCACCCGTCGCGTTCGCAGGTCCTGCGCGACTACCTCGACTGATCCTCGCATTCCGCTGTGCGCGAACCCGGGCTGTCCCTTTTGGGGCGGCCCGGGTGTGTTTCCGGTCACCGAGGGCATGAGGGAGGGGCGCCGCCGCCTCAACCCACTTGTGATCGCCGCCGTGGCGCGATAGGAAGCACGTAGCGGGTGTTGCAGTTCCGGCTTCCGCGAGCACGACAGAAATGTGACATCGGTCCCGCACGCGAGGTGGGAACGATGTCGGGCAACACGGTGTTGAACCATCTGTGAACGACGCAAGGAAGCGTTCGTCGGTGACGATCAGAGGAGGAAGGCGATGACCCCGACCCTCACGCCGCCGCCGGAGACGGCAGCGCCCCCAGCCGCCGAGGAACGGTGCGACCGCTGCAGCGCGGCAGGCAAACTACGAGTTCGGCTCGCCGAAGGCGGCGACCTGATCTTCTGTGGACATCACGCAAACAAGTACGCCGACCAACTGGTCAAGATCGCGGTGGAGGTGGCCGTCGCCCCGGACTTCACGTGGCGCGGCACCGAGATCACGGCCAGCTGACCAATACCCCGCACGTAGGGCGTCCCGGGCATCCCGGGCGCCCTACGGCCATCTCCAGGCCCGGCCCCGTTCCCGGCACTCACCTGACTCCCGCGCGCTCGCCCGCCGACCACCGCTCCCCTGGCGGCCCCGCGCTCCTTCCGGTGACCACGCTCGCACCGGCGCCCTTTCGGGCATCCACGCGCGCCCTGACTCCTCTCGACGGCCACGCACGCCTCTCGCCCGCCGCAGCGCTTCTTCTGACGACTGCGCACCCTCTCGCCGTCGGCGGGCTCTTCCCGGCGACCGTGCTCCTTCCTGACTCGGGCTGGCCACTCCTCCTGATGCCGCGAACTCTCGCGTCCTCGTCGACGGCGGACTCTCCCGGCCGTGCTCCTTCCTGACTCGGGCTGGCCGCCTCTTCTGACGCTGCGCACCCCCTCGCCGGCAGCGGCTCCTTCCCGGCGGCCGCGCGCTCTTGCGCTGGCCACCCTCTCACCGACGGCCGCGCGTGCTGGTGCCGCTGCATGCCGTCCCACCATCACGGGCCGCACTGAAGCCCCACTTCCCGGCCCACGCCCACCACCCCCATGATCGACAACCAGTCCGACCACCCCGGGAACGGAAAGATCAACCCACCCAGCGCCCTTCTTCGATCCCCCCGACAACCGCCACCGCCGCACTCACCGTCACGGACCACCCGCGTCACCACTCACTCGCGCGACCCCAGCCGCAGATTCACCCAAACACGACCAATCGCATCATCATTCAGCAAAACCACCACGCCGCTGGCCGCCACCATGATCCAAGGACCGCCACGGCCACCCCGACGACCAGCCCCGTCCTTCGATCACCGCTGACAACCCAACAGCGTCGCCACTCACTCCCCCAGCGCGCACAACCAGCGGCGGCATCGCTCCAACCGCGACCAATCGCACCACCACCCGGACCAAACGGCACAAGAACCGCCACGGCGGCGGCCATGATCGAAGGATCGCTGCGGTCGCCCGGACGACCAGCCCCGTCCTTCGATCACCATCGGCAACGGCGACAACCCAGCCGCGCCGTTGTTCGGTCCCCAACGCGCATTCTCACCGGCGGCCGATGGCTCAAACGCGACGAATCGGATCTTCACCCGGGCTCAGTGGCACGAGAAACGGCGCAGCGGCGGGTGCCGCCTTGAGTAAGGGCGGGTTACATGGTCTGGATGGTGGCGATCCGCTCCTCGAGCTGCTCGATCGTCGCCTGGGCGCTCGGGGGGCCGCCGCAGAGGCGGCGGAGTTCGGCGTGGATTTTGCCGTGGGGCAGGTTGGTGCGGTGGTGGTGGGCGGCGACCAGGGTGTTCAGCTGGCGGCGCAGGACGATGCGGCGCTCGCCGGCGGTTTTCGGAGGTTCGGGAGCCATGGTGGCGGCGGCGGCCGGGGCGCGACGCTTCTCGGCCGCGAGCTGCTCGGCCTGGCGCTTGTTGAGCAGCGTGGACACCTGGTCGGCGGTGAGGAGGCCGGGCAGCCCCAGGTACTCCTCCTCCTCGGCGGAGCCGGTCTGCGCCGGCACGCCGAAGGCGGTCCCGTCGAAGATGACCTGGTCGAGCTCGGCCGTCGCGGAGAGGGCCTCGAAGCTCTTCAGGAGGTCGTCGCCGGCCTTCTCCTCGCGCTGGGCGCGCTCCAGCAGGTCGTCCTCGAAGCCTTCCTTCGTCTTCGGGGCGCCGAGGACGTGGTTGCGCTGCGCCTCCATCTCGGAGGCGAGCTCCAGCAGGTGCGGCACGCTCGGCACGAAGACGGTCGCGGTCTCGTTGGTGCCGCGGGCGCGCACGAAGCGGCCGATCGCCTGGGCGAAGAAGAGCGGGGTGGAGGCGCTGGTGGCGTACACGCCGACGGCCAGGCGCGGGATGTCGACGCCTTCGGAAACCATCCGGACGGCGACCATCCAACGCTCCTGCGACGCGGAGAACGAGGCGATGCGGCCGGAGGAGCCCTGGTCGTCGGAGAGGACCACGACGGCCTTCTCGCCCGTGATCTCGCCGAGGACCCTCGCGTAGGCGCGGGCGGCGGTCTGGTCGCTGGCGATGACGAGGCCGCCCGCGTCGGGCATGCCGCCGCCGCGCAGCACCTGCAGGCGGGCGTCGGCGGCGCGCAGGACCTGAGACATCCAGTCGCCGGTCGGGTCGAGGGCGGTGCGCCACGCCTGGGCGATGAGGTCCTGGGTCATCGGTTCGCCGAGGCGGGCGGCCAGCTCGTCGCCGGCGGAGGTGCGCCAGCGCGTCTCACCCGAGTAGGCGAGGAAGATGACGGGCCGCACGACGCCGTCGGCGAGGGCCTCGGCGTAGCCGTAGGTGGTGTCGGAGCGGGAGCGGGCGATGCCGTCGTTGCCCCGCTCGTACTGCACGAACGGAATCGGGTTCTCGTCGGACCGGAACGGGGTGCCGGTCAGCATCAGCCGACGCACGGCGGGCTCGAACGCGGCCTTGACCCCGTCGCCCCACGACTTCGAGTCGCCGGCGTGGTGGATCTCGTCCAGGACGACAAGGGTCTTTCTTGTGATCGTTCGCCGCTTGTGTACCTCCGGAGCGATGCCGACCTGCGCGTAGGTGACGACCGTCCCGTGGAAGTCGGAGGACGTGTGCACGTCGGCGTTGCGGAAGCCCGGGTCGAGGTCGATCCCGACGCGGGCGGCGGCCTCCGCCCACTGCTTCTTCAAGTGCTCGGTCGGCGTGACGACCGTGACGTTGTCGATGGTGCCGTCGGCGAACAGCTCCAGGGCGATCCGCAGGGCGAACGTCGTCTTGCCGGCGCCGGGCGTGGCGACGGCGAGGAAGTCATCGCGCTTGCCGCGCAGGTACTCCATCAAGGCCTTGCGCTGCCACACCCGGAGCGTCTGTCCTGCCTGCACCACCGGACGCGGCGGCATGCGGCACCCCCTCGAGGACCATGAACCCACACGGAAACGCCTCCGGGTCTTGGTGGACCGCGAAGGCGTTGCTCAGCCTAGCGGGCGCGGACGGGCCAGGTGCCGATCCGCGCCGAACGTCACTGTGAGAGGAGGACGACCGTCAGGACGGGTCGTCGTTCTGCACCACGTTTTCGTAGATGTCCTTGCAGACCGGACAAACCGGGAACCGGCTCGGGTCGCGCGACGGGACCCACAGCTTGCCGCACAGCGCCCGCACCGGCGTGCCCTCGATCATGGCCTGCATGATCTTGTCCTTGGGCGCATAGTGCGAGAACTTCTCGTGGTCGCCGGCGTCATAGCGATAGTCGGTCTGCTCCTCGACGCGCTCGTCCGTGAGCGTCGAGCCGCCACCGCCTGGAGTCTCGGGAGTCGTTGTCACGGTCCCAGTCTGCCAGGCCGACGGCCATGATGCCGCACGGCGAGCGGGGTTATCGTTGCGTGGTGATCAACCATGCCATCCGTTACGGAGCCGAGGTCGCGGCCGCCAGGGAAGCCGGCTCGCCGGTCGTCGCGCTGGAGAGCACCATCATCTCGCACGGGCTGCCCCGGCCGTCGAACCTGACCGTCGCGAGGGACATCGAGGCGACCGTGCGGGCCGCGGGCGCCGTCCCCGCGACGATCGGCATGCTCGGCGGCGAGATCGTGGTCGGCCTGTCCGACGAGGAGATCGTGCACCTGGCCGGCAGCGACGACGTCGTGAAGCTCTCCGTGCGCGACCTGGCCCCCGCCGCGGCGGGCCGGGCCGACGGCGCGACGACGGTGGCGGCGACCTCGGCGATCGCGGTCGCGGCCGGCATCGCGGTCTTCGCCACGGGCGGGCTCGGCGGGGTGCACCGTGGCGCGGGCACGACGTTCGACGAGTCGGCCGACCTGACGGCGCTGTCCCGGCTGCCGATCACCGTGGTCTGCGCCGGGGTGAAGTCGATCCTGGACGTCGGCGCCACGTTGGAGCGGCTGGAGACGCTGGGCGTGAGCGTCGTGGGGTACGGGACCCGCCGCTTCCCCGGCTTCTACCTCACCGACGGCGGGTTCGATCTGGACTGGTCCGTCGACGACCCGGCCAGCGCGGCGGCCATCGTGCGGGCGGCCCGGGCTCAGGCAGTACACCAGGGGGCGACGATCATCGCCAACCCGCTGCCGGTCGACGAGCAGCTCGACCCCGACCTGCACGACCGCGTCCTGGCCGAGGGCCTCGCCGGGCTGGAGCGCGACCACGTGACGGGCAAGGACGTCACCCCCCACCTGCTGTCACACTTCCACGCCGCCACCGAGGGCCGCTCGCTGGACGTGAACGTGAGGATCATCCTGCGCAACGCCGACCTGGCGGCCCGCATCGCCGCGGCGCTGTGACGGTCGTCGTCGTCGGTGACGTGGTCACCGACATCGTCACGGTCCACGAGGGGCCCCTCGCCATCGGCTCCGACACGCTCGCCTCGGTCGCGATCCGGGGCGGCGGGTCCGCGGCCAACACGGCCGCCTGGCTCGGCTCTGTCGGGCACCCGGTGGTGTTCGCGGGGGTCGCCGGCGACGACGAGCCCGGCTCCGCGCGCCTGGCCGAGCTGGTCGCGGCCGGCGTCACCACCACCGTCCGCCGCGTGCCGCAGGTCGCGACCGGGACGGTGGTGGTGCTCGCCTCCGACGCGGAGCGGACGATGTTCACCGACCGGGGCGCCAACCAGCTCCTGTCCCCCGCCGACGTCGACCGCGCCCTCGATCTGGCGCTCGCCGCGACACCCGGCGCCAGGCACCTGCACCTGTCCGCGTATGTCCTGTTCGACCCCGACTGCGCGCCCGCCGGCCGTCACGCGCTGGTCGAGGCGCGCCGCCGCGGCCTCACCACCAGCCTCGACGCCGCGTCGGCC
The DNA here is from genome assembly GCF_040654975.1 of Dactylosporangium sp. NPDC050588. NCBI lineage: Bacteria > Bacillati > Actinomycetota > Actinomycetes > Micromonosporales > Micromonosporaceae > Dactylosporangium > Dactylosporangium sp. NPDC050588. Next base: position 204,854 of record NZ_JBFAJA010000002.1, read on the forward strand.
GCGCCGCTGCAGCGCCTCGGGTCGTCGTTCTGGTCGTCGGTACCGGACGTCGACCTGCTCTTCGCCAACCTGGACGAGGCGCAGGTCCTCGCCGGGGACGGCACCGCGGCCTCGCTGGCGACGGCGCTGCTGGACCGGGCCGGCGCTGTGGTGGTGAAGTCCGGGGCCGCCGGGGCGACCTGGGCCGGACCTTCCGCCGCACCCGTCCATGTACCGGCGGCGCCGGTCGCGCGGGTGATCGACCCGACCGGCGCCGGCGACGCGTTCGCCGCGGGGTTTCTCGCGGCGTGGCTCACCGGCGCGTCGCCCACGGAAGCGCTGGCCGGCGGCGCCCGGCTCGGCGCCCTGGCCGTGTCCAAGGTCGGCGGCCGGCCGTAGCCGGCCGTAGCTCCGCGCCCGACCCCGCCGTAGTTCCGCGCCCGGCCCCAGGCCGACCCGGGCCCGTCGCCGCAGCCGTGGCCCGCCGGGTCGACACGGAGCCAGGCCGGTGGCGGCGCGCTGCTTTACCTGCAACCTTAGCACCACCGACCAAATTTCTTGTCGGTGACGCCGCCCATCATAATGCATGCGCGCCGGCGGCCGGCCGTAGCTCCGCGCCCGACCCCGGGCCGACCCGGGCCCGTCAGCCGTCGATGACCTTGGGCTCCTTGGGCTCCGCGTGCTCACGGTCGCTGAGCGCGTGGCCCGGATCGGGGTGCGACTGCTGCGGCTGCCGCCGGGACTGCAGCTTGTTGCGGAGCAGGTGCTCGGGCCGCGGCCCCCTGTCGTTGGCGAGCAGCACCGCCGCCCACGGCAGGACCAGCGCCCCGGCCACCAGCAGGCTCAGCCACAGCCACAGCAGCGGCACCTTCGCCGTGACCAGCACCGCCGCGACGATCACGCAGAGGCCGCGCAGCAGCATCATCGCCACATACCGCCGCTCGCGGGATCGAAGCTCCTGCTCGGGCGAACGCTCGGCGGTGGTGATCAGCTGCGGTTTCGGCCTGCGTCCCATCATCACCACCGAGTCTGCCACGTTTCGCGGATCAGGTGTCCGACGGCTTCACCGGCGCCGCATGCACACCGCCGCTGTGGTCCGTCGGCCGGTTGACACTGCCGGTCGCGAGCAGGTCGCGGATCTCGGTCAGCAGCCGGATGTCTTCGGCGGGCGCGGCCGGCTCCGGCTCGATGCCCCGCTTGCGTCGCTCGGCCAGCTTGTTCATCGGCAGCACCACGAGGAAGTAGACGGTCGCCGCGGTCAGCAGGAACCCGATCACCGAGTTCAGGAACGCCGGCCACGCCAGGAACTGCGACCCGATCTTCAGCCCCTGGTTCTTGTCGTCGACCCCGATGCCGCCGGTCAGCTTGATCAGTGGTTGCAGGAAGCCGTCCGTGAACGCCTTGACCACGTCGTTGAACGCGGCCCCGATGACGACGGCGACGGCAAGCTCGATGACATTGCCGCGCGAGATAAAGTCCTTGAAACCCTTCAGCACGTTAGGCACACTACGACCCCGGCCGCCCCGGCGCACCCGACGCTTTCGCCGCCGCCTTCATCTGTTTCTTGAACTCCCTGACCTTTCCGAGGGAGTCGCCGTCGACGATGTCGGCGACGGAGCGGTGCGAGCCGACCTCGCCGTATCCGCCGGCAGCCTCGCGCCAGCCGTCGGGCTGCACGCTGTACTGCTTGCCGAGCAGCGCCACGAAGATCTGCGCCTTCTGCTTGCCGAAGCCCGGCAGCGCCTGCACCCGCCGCAGCAGCTCGCCCCCCGAGGCGACACCGGTCCACATCGCGGCGGTGTCCCCGTCGTACCGGTCGACGAGCACCCGGCACACCTCCTGCACCCGGGCCGCCATCGCCTTCGGAAACCGGTGCAGCGCCGGCGGCGTCGCGAAGATCTCCACCAGCGCGTCAGGGTCGAACTCCGCCAGCTCCTGCGCCGTCGGCTCATGCCCCAACCGCTGCGAAAGCACCCAGGGCGACGAGAACGCCTTCTCCAGCGGAATCTGCTGATCGAGCGTCATCCCGACCAGCAGCGCGAGCGGGTCCCGGTCCAGCAGGGCGTTCGCTTCGACGGGGATCGGCAACGAGAACGGCATGCCGACAGTTTCCCCTACGCGGGTCGCGCGTGGTGGCGCGCGACACGAAGCGGCTCAGTCGGTGCGGGCCTCGTCCTGGCCCCGCCACCAGGCCTCCAGCCCGCCGGTCTCATCGTCGAGCCACGAGATCCAGGGAAGGTGCCGCGCCAGTTCGACGACGTCGGACATCGGCACCTCGTCCCGCAGGCGCTGCAACTGCGGCGGTATTGCCGCCGTGGTGAGATTGAGCCAGGCGATCGCTCCGCCCAGGCGGTCCTCGATCGGCGCCTTCACGTCAGACCACAGCGCCTGTGTCCACTCCAGCGCCTCGGGAACACGGTCCAGCTCTCGATCATGCTGCGCGAGGCAGATGACCAGAATCACCCTCACCACCGCATCGGTCTCGACGGCAAGCCTCGACCGCAGGGTCCCGGTGAGACCCCGGGCGACCGGCAGAGCGGTAACCAGGACATAGGCCGCACGTCCCCGGATGCCGGGATCGTCATCGTGCAGCAGCTCGGTCAGCGGGCCGGCGTAACAGCCCACCATCATCCGGACGGCCTCGACCGCCCAATTCTCCTGATACCCGCTGGAATCGTAGACCGGAACCGGCTGCGCGATCCGCAGCATCCACGGCCGCACCGCCATACGGAGAGCATCCGACCGCGCAAGGTCACCGACCCTCTTCAACGCCCAGGCCCGCACCACGGATGCCCTGTCCTCCACCACCCGCATCAACGACGGCACCACGAACGCACCGGACATCCCCGTATTTCCATCGCTGCAGACAAGCCATCCAAGACTGGTGAACGCCCTCTGCACATCGGCAGGATCATCGCCATGCAATCGTCGGACGACAGCACGAATCTCGGAAAGTGAGGGACCGTAGCCGCTCAACACCTTCCACCGGGGATCGTCCAGGTCCACCGGGCCGGGCGGGAGGGCTGCCACGACGGCCCGCACGTCGAAATCCGGCAGCCACTCCCGGTCCTCCTCGCCAGCCTCCCAATCACCCTGCGCCACGATCACTCCTTCCGCCGACCGCACGGCTGGAGCCATGGTTCTTCAGGGTCGCAGCATCTGCTGGTCCAGCGTCATCCCGACCAGAAGTGCGAGCGGATCCCGGTCCAGCAGTGCGTTCGCCTCTGCGGGAATCGGCAACGAGATTTCCCGAGGGGGGGCGGGTGTCACGATCGCAGCATGGATGTGACCGGCGTCACATGCGCGTCGTGTCGGATCGTGGGGCGGTTGTTCGAGAGACGGGTGACAGGTCGCCACGAAGGAAGGACCCCCGCCATGACCACCACCGTTCCGGACCACATCCGTGCCAACCGGGTCACCCGGTCGCTGCTCGGCTACGGCGTGCTCGCCGGGCCGTTCTACGTCGGCGTCAGCCTTGCGCAGGCGCTGACCCGTGACGGGTTCGATCTGACCCGGCATGCCTGGAGCCTGCTGTCCACCGGCGGACTCGGCTGGATCCAGATCACCAACTTCGTCCTGACCGGGCTGATGGTGATCGCGGCCGCCGTCGGGCTGCACCGCGCGCTGCCGGGAAGTCCGTGGGCGGCGCGGCTCGTTGCGGTCTACGGGGCGAGCCTCGTGGCGGCCGGTGCGCTGCGGGCCGACCCGGCGATGGGCTTCCCCGCCGGTACACCAGAAGGACCGGGAACGGTGAGCTGGCACGGCATCGGGCACCTCGCCGCGGGCGGCGTCGGCTTCCTCTGCGTGATCGTGGCGTGCTTCGTCGTCGCCCGCCGCTTCGGCCGCGAGGGCGACAAGGGCTGGGCCGTGTACAGCCGGGTGTCCGGCGTGCTGTTCCTCGCCGGTTTCGCCGGGATCGCCTCCGGCAACAGCGCGCCGGCCCTGACCCTGGGCTTCGTCGCGGCCGTGATCGTCATCTGGACCTGGCTCGCGGCCGTCTCCGTCAAGCTGTACCGAACCCTCCCCGGATGCTGAAGGGCCCGGCGGAGTTGCCAGGCGCCGTCGCGGCAGGAGCCGGCCACATGTCCGTGCAGGACTCGGGCCACCCAGTTGCGACGGCGCCGTGCAACCACTACCGTTCTACGCATGTGGTCATATGCAAATATTCCAAGCTCACCGCGACCGGCGATCCTGGTAATACCTCTGGTAGGAAGACTGGTAGCAAGGCGAAGACCCCGAGGTAGGATTGTCGGTATGAAGGTGAGTGTGAGCCTGCCGGCAGACGACATCTCGTTCGTGGACGCCTATGCGCGCCGGCGCGGCGACGCCTCCCGGTCGTCGGTGCTGCACCAGGCCATCGAGCTGCTCCGCCTGAGCGAGATGGAGCAGTCCTATGCGGATGCCTGGGACGAGTGGGAGCACACCGACGACGCGGCGCTGTGGGACAGTGCGGTCGGCGACGGGATCGTCGATGCGCCGCGGTGATGTCTTCATGGTCGACTTCGACCCCGCCACCGGCTCGGAGGCCAACAAGGTCCGTCCGGCGGTGCTGGTCAGCAACAACGCCGCCAACAAGGTCGCCGAGCAGCAGGGGCGGGGCGTCGTGACGGTCATTCCGCTGACATCCAACACCGCCCGCATCCACCCGTTCCAGGTCTTGATCCGCGCCGGGGACGGCGGGCTCCCCATCGACTCGAAGGCACAGGCGGAGCAGATCCGGTCCGTCGACGTGCGTCGGCTGCGCCGACGTCTCGGCAATCTCAAGGAGGACACCGTTCGCAGCCTCGACGACGCCCTGCGGGTCCATCTGTCCACCTGACGGAGCAACCGGGATGCACCGCACCGAGACGTCGGCGCTGCGTCGCCTGTGAGCGCGACCACCGGACGGTTGTAGCGTTCCGGACAAGGACAGGGGCGGCTGGGCGCCGGGACAGGGTCGCTACCTCGGGAAACGCTGATGAGCGGGGGCCGGCGGGGTTGAACGGGCGCCATAGCCTGGTGCGATGTTCGAGCGCAGGGTGGTCGCGGCGTGGGCCGTGTTCGGGGGGATCGCGGCGGTGTCGGCCGCGCTGGTGTGGCGGCGGCCTGATGCGCAGCGCCTGTCGGACCTGCACATCTACTACGGGGCGGCGAAGTTCGACGGGCCGCTCTACGACTACGTGGCCGAGAACGGGGGGCCGTTCACGTATCCGCCGTTCGCGATGGTGCTCTTCCGGCCGCTGAGCATGCTGCCCGAGGCGACCCTCGGCGTGCTGTGGCTGGCGATGACCTGCGCGGCCGTGATCGCCATCGCCCGGACGGTGACCAGATCCAGCACCGCAGCCCGCACCGCGCCCGGCACCGCGACCCGCACCGCGCCCGGCACCGCGACCCGCACCGCGCCCGGCACCGCAGCCCACACCGCGTCCGGCACCGCGCCCGGCACCGCGCCCGGCACCGCAGCCCGCATCGCGCCCGGTACCGCAGCCCACACCGCGCCCGGCACCGCAGCCCACACCGCAGCCCGCATCGCGCCCGGCGCCGCAGCCCGCACCCGCACCGCGCCCGGCGCCGCGACCGCGACAGGCACCACGGCGCAGAGCGGCGGAGGGGCGGGGAGCCGGTTCTTCACGCGGGGGCTGATGGCGGCGGGAGTGGCCACGGCGTTGCTGGTGTCGGCGCCGGTGCAGAGCAACCTGCGGTTCGGGCAGGTGAGCATCTTCATCGTGCTGCTGGCGCTGGTCGATGCGGGGCAGGTGGTGCCGGCGCGGTTCCGGGGGACCCTGGTCGGGGTGGCGGCGGCGATCAAGCTCACGCCGCTGCTGTTCGTCGTGTACTTCCTGGTGGCGCGGCGGTACAAGGACGCGGCGCGGGCCGGGGCGGCGTTCGTGGCGTGCGCGGGAGTCGCGGCGGTGCTCATGCCGGGGGCCAGCGTGCGGTACTGGGGCGGCACCATCTTCCAGACGTCGCGCATCGGCGACCTCGCCTCGCTGGGCAACCAGTCGGTGCACGGGATGCTGCTGCGGATCGGGCTGTCGCCCGCGACGCTGCCGGTCGTGTGGGCGGTGCTGATCGCGGCGATCTGCGGGGCCGCGCTGCTGCGGGCCAGGGCGCTGCACCTGCACGGGGATCCGGTGCGGGCGGCGGTCCTGGTGGGCTGCGCGACCGTGGCGGCGTCGCCGGTGTCGTGGACGCACCACCAGGTGTGGACGGTGCTCGCGGCGATGCTGCTGGTCGCGGCCGAGGGGGCGTGGCGGCGGGTGGCCGGGGTCGTGCTGCTGGTCGTGATGACGCTGTCGCTGGGGGTCGTGCTGCGCGGCGTGGCGCTGTACCCGGGCTGGCAGTTCCTGCTGGAGAACGCGCGCTCGCTGGGGCTGGTCGCGGTCTGTGTCGCGGGGGTCGGGGGCGCCGCGTTGCGGCTCGACCGGCGCGTGCGGCTCCGCACGACGAGGCGGATCGCGGTCGCGGCCGTGGCGGGGCTCGCGGCGCTCGCGCTCACGCCGCTGCCGGCCGGCGCCGACCCGACGTTCAAGGCTTACGAAGCGGACGACCTCACCAACCCGCGCTACTTCTACTTCAACGGCGCGCCGGCCGCGGGTGAGCCGATCGCGTACATGATCCGGCGGGAGAAGACGAAGGTCCGGGTCAACGGCGTGGTCGGGGCCGAGGTGGCGGGGCTGCGGTACACCTCGGCGCCGGGCGGGGCGGCCCGCAGCATCCCGCTGCTGGAGGCGGAGGCGGGGGTGCGCACGTTCTCGTTCCGCAGCGCGAACCTGAGCCACGGCCGCCTCGACGTGCTGGACGCGAGCGGGGAGGTCGCGGCCAGCTTCACGAACCTGGCGTGAACCGCTCCGCCTCCAGCACCGACTTGAGGCGGCTCAGGATCCGCGACCAGGCGTCGTCGCGCTCCGGGTCGGGCTCGCGGTCGAGGTCGTCGCAGGTGAGCGAGACCCGGCAGAGACCAGGCTCGGCGGCGGTGATCTCCCAGGTCAGCCAGCAGTGCACCTCCTGCTCCGCGCCGATGCCGGTGTACAGGTTGTGCACCAGCAGCCGCCCCTCCTCGACGTGCACGATGTGCCCGTGCAGCACGTCGGGGACGGGGCCGGCCGCGGCCCGGTAGACGATGGGTGCGCCCGGGATGAACTGCGAGTCGACCGCGAGGCCGAGGTAGAAGCGCCGGGTGAAGGCGGGCTCGGTGATCGCTTGCCAGACGCGGGCCGGGTCGGCGGCGATGTACAGGCTGCAGGTCGAAGTCCTCATACCCGAATCGTGCCCGGGGTGACTTGGGAGGCGCTTGCGCCCGACTTGGCCCCGCCGCCCGTACAGTGGCCGCGACGTCAACCCGAGCAACGGCAGGCCCACCAGTACAGTGGCCGCGACGACGACCCGAGCAGCAGCAGGCCCACCCGTACAGTGGCCGCGACGACGACCCGAGGAGCCTTGCGTGGAAGACCTGATCGCCGAGCTTGAGGCGCAGGAGGAGCGGCTGCGGTTCACGCGGTTCGACAACGACGACGCCTGGACGCTGGGGTCGCTGCTGGTGCGTCTGGGCAAGGAGCGCGGGCTGCCGATCACGATCGACATCCGCCGGCACGGTCACCAGCTGTTCCACGCGGCACTGCCCGGCACGGCACCCGACAACGACCGCTGGATCGAGCGCAAGATCAGGGTCGTGGAGCGGCTGAACGCGTCCTCGTATCTGGTGGGGCGGCGGATGGCCGCGCAGGGCAAGGCGATGGACGCGGCGTACGGCGTCGACCCGGCCGACTACGCCACGCACGGCGGCGCGTTCCCGATCCGGGTCGTGGACGTCGGCGTCGTCGGGGTCGTGACCGTGTCGGGGCTGCCGCAGGCCGAGGACCACGCGCTCGTCGTCGAGGCAGTAGGGCTGTTCCTCGATAGATAGAGGGTTGTCTCAGCGCCCGGGCGGGCCGAGGATTCCGCGTGTGATGAAGCGACTTCTCGTGTGCGTCGCCGCCACCGCGGCCCTCGCACTGACCGGCTGCTCCGACGACGCGCCGACGAACAACGGCGCGGTCGCGGCACCCAGCGTGCAAGAGTCCCTGACCCCGCAGACCGGCCCGGCGCCGACCAAGCCCGGCGCGAGCCCGCAGGCGGGGTGCCCGGTCGACGCGGCGACGCTGGAGAAGGCGTTCGTGGCGAACCTCGACGTCTCCAACGCGGTCGACATCGGCAAGGGGCTGACCGACATCAGCTGCGCCGACGACTGGGCGACGGCGGTGACCCAGCCCGAGGCGATGGACAAGGCGACGGTCCTGTTCCAGTACGACACCGCGAAGAAGCAGTGGCTGGCGATCGCCGGCGGCACCGACGGCGTCTGCGGTTCGCAGGTCCCGGCGTCCGTGGTCAAGAAGCTGAAGAACTGCGGAAAGTGAAGCGCGGGGCTAACGAAAAGTCCGGCTTTATGGTCACATAGGTCATGGAGCGTGAAGCACTGCTCCGGCTCCTCGACGAGGTGCCGGGGGAAGCGTTCGTGGCCTGCAAGGACGCGATCCGGGCCGGCGCGGAATACGTCGTGTGGGACGACACCGTGCCGGCCGATCAGCTCGCGCGCAGCTACTCGCGGCGGGCCCAGCACATGGCGAAGATCGGCACCCCGATGCTCGGCGGCGACGACGCGATCGCCCGGCTGCAGATCGCCGGCGGCCGGCCGCTGCGCATCGGCGAGGCGAAGGTCGAGGACCCGCCGACGCACTTCCAGCTCTTCCTCACCGCCGACGCCACGCGCGTCGTGGCCTGTTTAGGAATCGACCAACGTTGACGTAGCAGGATGTCAGGGTGGACGCACTGCTCGACGCCGACGGTCTCGCCCGGCTCCGCGAGGCGCTGACCTCCGCCCGGTACACCTCCCAGGGCATCAAGGACCTGCTGGGTGAGGCCGCGACAGCCGCCCTCGCCCGCAACGACTTCCGCGCCGCGCTCAAGCGCACCGAGGAGCAGCCCGGCCGGCTCGCCACCCTCGTGCGGCTCTTCGTGTGCGGCCAGACCGTGTCCTTGTCCGCCGTCGCCGAGGCGCTCGATCCCCTGCCGCTCGCCGCCGCGCTGCCGCTCCTGGAAGCGGATGGGGACGGCGTACGGGCGGCCGTCGAGCTGGAGCCGTACGGCGACTGGTGGGTCGTGGCCGACCTGTCCGCCGGGATGCGACCCGGGCGGCCGCTGCCCGGCGACCACGTGCTCGGCATCGGCGGCGCCTCCACCACGCTCGCCGCCGCCGCCCTGCGCGACCCGGTGGCCACGGCGCTCGACCTGGGCACCGGCTGCGGCGTGCAGGCGCTGCATCTGTCGACGCACGCGGCGAAGGTCACCGCGACCGACCTGCTCCCCCGCGCGCTGCGCTTCGCCGCGACGACCGCCGCGCTCAACGGCCTGGACTGGGAGCTGCTGCACGGGGACATGACCGCACCGGTCGCCGGGCGCCGCTTCGACCTGGTCGTGAGCAACCCGCCGTTCGTCGCCGGACCGGGGACGACGGACCACACGTACCGTGACTCCGGCCGCCCCGGGGACGCGGTCTGCGCCGAGCTCGTCGCCGCCGCCCCCGGCCTGCTCACCGACGGCGGTCACATGCAGTTCCTGGCCAACTGGCTGCACGTCAGCGGCGAGCCGTGGGAGGACCGGGTCGCCGACTGGCTCGCCGGCACCGGCCTCGACGCGTGGGTGATCCAGCGGGAGGTGTCCGGCCCGGTCGCGTACGTCAACCTGTGGCTCTCCGACGCCTCCGTCGACCCCGCGCGACAGCCGGCGATCGCGGCGGCCTGGCTCGACTGGTTCGACGCGCGGAAGGTCGACGCGGTCGGGTTCGGCCTCATCACGCTGCGCGCCGGCGGCCACGACGACCCGACGGTGCGGATCGAGGACCTGCGGCAGACCGTCGACGGGCCGCTCGGGCCGCTGATCGGCGACTGGTTCGCCCGCCAGGACTTCCTGCGGTCGGGCGACCTGCTGGGCACGCGGTTCGCCGCGGCGCCGGGCCTCACGCTGCGGCAGGAGGCCACCCAGGGGCCCGACGGATGGGAGGTCGGCCGCCAGGTCCTCGCGCTGCCCGACGGGCTGCGGTGGCGCGAGGAGGTCGACCCGGTGGCCCTCACCCTCGTCGGCGCCTGCAACGGCTCCGTCACCTTGCGCGACCAGGTCGACGTCTTGGCGGCCGCGCACGATGTACCGCCGGACGTCCTCGCCGACGTGGCGGTCCCCCTGGTCGCCCACCTCGTGGAGCGCGGCATCCTGCTGCCCGCCTCGTGAGGGCGCTCGTGCAGACGGTGAGCCGCGCGTCGGTCACCGTCGCCGGTTCCGTCGTCGGCGCCATCGACGACGGCCTGCTCGTGCTGGTCGGCGTCACGCACACCGACGACTTGACGACGGCTGCGACCCTTGCCCGGAAGGTGCACGAGCTGCGCATCCTTCCCGAGGAGAAGTCCGCCGCCGACCTGGGCGCGCCGCTGCTGGTCGTCTCGCAGTTCACGCTGTACGGCGACGCGCGCAAGGGCCGCCGCCCCACCTGGATCGCCGCCGCCCGCCCGGAGGCGGCGGAGCCGCTCATCGAGGCGTTCTGCCAGCACCTGCGAGACCGGGGCGCAGTGGTGGAAACCGGGCGCTTCCGGACCCACATGCTGGTCGAGAGCGTGAACGTCGGACCCCACACGGTGATGCTCGAAATCTAGGACTCACGGATTCGTGCCACGGCTCGGCCGCCTCACCGCCACTTCACGCCCGCTGGGCGAAGCTTCTCCCGTAGGAATGATCGCGCCACTTGCACACGGGAGGCGAGCGAAGTGGCCCAGCCGCTGAGTGACACCACGGAGTTCAACGCAGTCGACGTCGAGACCGACGAGCAGCACGAGCCCCAGATCGACAACACGGGCGTCTCAGCGGACCTCGTTCGCGCATACCTCAACACCATCGGACGGACCAAGCTGCTCACCGCCGAGCAGGAGGTCGACCTCTCCAAGCGGATCGAGGCCGGGCTCTACGCCGAGGAGAAGCTCAGCGCGGGCGACGTCCACCCCGCCTGGATGAACACCTACGAGGTCGTCGTCCGCGAGGGCCGCGCCGCCAAGGCACACCTGCTCGAGGCCAACCTGCGCCTGGTGGTCAGCATCGCCAAGCGGTACACCGGCCGTGGCATGGCGTTCCTGGACCTCATCCAGGAGGGCAACCTCGGCCTCATCCGCGCCGCGGAGAAGTTCGACTACACCAAGGGCTACAAGTTCTCCACGTACGCCACCTGGTGGATCCGGCAGGCCATCACCCGCGCCATGGCCGACCAGGCCCGCACCATCCGCATCCCGGTGCACATGGTCGAGCAGGTCAACCGCATGGTCCGGGTCCGCCGCGACCTCTCCGCCACCCTCGGCCGCGAGCCGGTCGTCGCCGAGATCGCCGCCGCCCTGGGCATCGAGGAGTACCAGGTCATCGAGCTGATCTCGTACGACCGCGAGCCGGTCAGCCTCGACCAGGCCGTCGGCGAGGACGGCGAGAGCGCCCTCGGCGACTTCGTCGCCCGCATCGACCCGCGCGAGGAGCCCGGCGACAGCGTCTCCCAGGGCATGCTGAAGTCCGAGGTCGAGATCGTCCTCTCCACCCTCTCCCAGCGCGAGCAGGCCGTGATCAGGCTCCGCTTCGGCCTCGACGACGGCCGCCAGCGCACCCTCGACGAGGTCGGCCGCGAGTTCGGCCTGTCCCGCGAGCGCATCCGCCAGATCGAGAAGGTCACCCTCCTGAAGCTCCGCCACCCGTCCCGCGCCAAGCGCCTCGAGGCCTACGCCAGCTGAGCTCCGCTTCCGAGCAACGCAACGCCTTGATCGACAGGAACCTGTGGCTGCGGCGACAGCCAGACGTCCCTGTCGACCAAGGCGCCGTCGTTCCACGGATCAGGCAGCGCCGCGACGGCATGCGGCCGGATGCCGCCCCTGACACCAGGCGCCCGGATCGATCTTCGCGGTGATCCAAGGACGGATCCGGCCGCCCGCGCGACCAGAACCGTCCTTGGATCACAGCACCGGGGCACCCCGCTGCTGGACGCAGGCCGGGGGCGGCCACCGGATGCGGCGCAGCCGCTGGCCCTGCCTCGCGCCTCGGCGCAGCGCGTCTCGGCGCAGCACGTCTCGGCGCGGCGCATCGGGATGCTCCGTGGCAGCGGTGGGGTGGAGGAAGCACAGCGCCTCAGTACAGGCGGCGGGGGCCGCTGTCGGGGCGCGGCAGCGGGGACGTGAACGTGGCGGTCGCGTGAAGGACCGCCAGGCCTTCGGGGCGGGCCAGGATCGGGTTCAGGGACAGCGACGACACGGTCGGCTGGTCGTCGGCCAGGCGGCCGATGCGCAGCAGCAGGTCGGCGAGGGCGTCCAGGTCGACGGGTGCGGAGCCGCGGTACCCGGTCAGCAGCGGCGCGGCGCGCGGGGCCCGGACCAGGGCGGCCGCGTCGCGGTCGGTGAGCGGGGCGGGGCGCCACGCGCGGTCGCCGAGCAGGTCAGCGGCCTCACCGCCGAGGCCGAAGCCGACGACCGGGCCGAAGGCGGGGTCGTCCACGACCTCGACGACGCACGCGACGCCGGGGGCGACCATCGGCTGGACGAGGACCTCCACGCCGGCGCCGAAGAGGCGTTCGAGCTCCTGGTAGGCCTCCATGACCAGGCCGGGCGACGTGAGGTTGAGCCGGACCGCGCCGAGGTCGATGCGGTGCCGCCACGGCTTCGTCGCGACCTTCAGGGCGACGGGCAGACCCAGCGACTCGGCGACCGCCGGGACCGACGCGCCGGAAGCGCGCAAGGACGGGACCACCGGGATGCCGTACGCCGCGAGCAGCGCGTCCACGGAGTCCACCGAGTCCACCGAGTCCACAGAGGACGAGACGGGTGCGGGCGGAAAGGACGGCACGGTGCCGACGGGTTCGCGGCGCCAGGCGGCGTAGCGGGCGACGCGGCCCAGGGCACGCACCGCCTCCTCGACCGCCGGATACGTCGGCAGTGCCAACGGGTCGCCGGAGCGGTAGGCGGGCGCGACGGCGAAGGACGGGTCGGCGGGCAGGACGACCGCGAGGGGACGGCCGGGCTCCAGCGCCCGCAGCAGCTCCGCGACGCCGAGCTCGCCCGGGAGGGCCAGAGCGGGCGCGTAGGCGGCGATGACCGCGTCGGCCGAGTCGTCGGCGAGCGCTTCCCGCACGGCCTGGACGAAGTCCGCGTCGCCGACGGACGGGCCGAGGTCGCGGACGGAGGCGACGCGCAGCCCGGCCGCCGGCGCCTTCGCGACGGTCAGGACACCGAGGGCGGCGGCGTTGGTGACGACGGCGACGCGGTCGCCGGTCGGCAGGGGCTGGCCGGCGATGAGCAGGCCGACGTCGAAGAGCTCGGCGACCGTGTCGACGCGGATCACGCCGGAGCTGGCGAAGAGGGCGGCGACCCCACGGGCGTCGGGGCCGGTGGCGACGGCGTCGAGGGCGGGCGGCCGCACGGGGCTCGCGACGGCGGCGACCGGTTTGCGCCGGGCCAGCTCGCGGGCGATGCGGGCGAACTTGCGCGGGTTGCCGAACGTCTCCAGGTAGAGCAGCACCGCGTCCGTCTGGGGGTCCTCGCGCCAGTACTGGAGGGCGTCGTTGCCGGACACGTCGGCGCGGTTGCCGGCGGACACGAAGGTCGACAGGCCGAGCCCGCGGCGGTCGGCCTCGGCGAGCAGCGCGGTGCCGAGCGCGGCGGACTGGCTGAAGAAGCCGACCCGGCCGCGGCGCGGCAGGAGCGGCGCGAGGGTCGCGTTGAGCTGGACACCCGGGTCGGTGTTGGCGATGCCGAGGCAGTTGGGGCCGACGAGGCGCATGCCGCGGCTGCGGACGGCGCGCAGCAGGGCGGCCTGCGCCTCGGCACCGGCGGGTCCGGCCTCGGCGAACCCGGCGGACACGACGACGAGCCCGTGCACCCCGGCCGCGGCGCAGTCGGCGACGACGGAGGGCACCGCCTCCGCCGGTACCGACACCACCGCCAGATCCACGGGCTCCGGATGGCCGGCGAGGACGGGCACCGCCGGCAGGCCGCCGACGGTCGGCGCCGACGGGTGCACGGGGACGATCGGGCCGGTGAACCCGGCCGCCTTGAGGTGGGCGAGGATGGCGGCGCCGATGCCGGTGCCGTCGGCGCGGGCACCGTAGACGGCGACGCCCCGCGGGTTGAGCAGCCGGCCGATCGAGCGGGTCTCGGCGCGCTGCTCGCGGGCCCACTGCACGCGCATCGAGTCGGGGGTCGCCGCGATCGGGAACCACAGGTGCACGACGCCGTCGGCGAACTCGCGCTCGATGGAGAAGCCGGCGGCCATGAACACGCGCAGCATCGCCTGGTTGACCGGCAGGACGTCGGCCTCGAACTCGGTGATGCCCTCCTGCGACGCGGCGGCGACGAGGTGCTCGATGAGCACCGAGCCGATGCCGCGGCCCTGGTGCGCGTCCTCGACGACGAACGCGACCTCCGCCTGGTGCGAGCCGGCGCCGAGCCGCTCGTAGCGGCCGACGGCGATGAGCTCGCCGCCGTGCTCGATGACGAACGCCTCCCGGTCGTGGTGGTCGACGTTGACGAACCGGTCGAGGTCCCGCTGCGGGATCCGCGGGTACGCGGAGAAGTACCGCAGATACCTGGTCCGCTCCGAGAACCGCGAGTGCAGCGCGACGATCCGGTCGGCGTCGTCGGGGCGGATCGGTCGCAAGTGGACGGTCGTGCCGTCCGACAGCAGGACGTCCGCGGCCCGCTCCGGTGTTTCGGTCACGCCTTCATGTTCGCACTGCCGGGTTTAGTACGGTGTGCGGATGATGCTCACCCCGGCCGACGTGCAAGCCGTCCGGTTCACGAAGGCGGCGTTCGGCAAGCGCGGCTATGACGAGGACGAGGTCGACGCGTTCCTGGACGTCGTCGCGCAGGCGCTGACCGCGCTGCACGACGAGCTGTCCACGCTGCGGGGCACGCCCTCGCCGGAGACCTCGTTCGGCACGTCGACGGCGGCCGAGTCGGCGATGCTGGCCGAGCTCGACCGGATCAAGCAGCGCCTGACCAGGCTCGAGGCCGTCGTGCAGCATTAGCTCGACCTTGTGCCGTTCGCCGCCGGTGTACGGCGTGGGCCACGGCCTGCGGCGTCGGCGTGCAGGTCCGGCCGCAGCTCGTCGAGGTCGCGGACGAGCCGGGGGCGCAGCCACGTCGAGACGGTGCCGTACGACGTCGGCCACGGCCGTCGGCGTCGGCCTGACCGTGACGGTCCGGCGTACAGCGGCGGCCTGACGGTGACGGTCCTGCTGTTCGGCGTCAGTCGCGCGGGTCGTGGGGGTCGAGGCCGAAGAACGGGAACGCAGCCGCGCGGGTCGCCATGATCGCCCGATCCACGGCGTCGGGGGTCTGGCCCGGCACCCACGGCGTCCACTCCCCCGACCCTCCGTCGGTCATCGACGTCGGCACGGGGTTGTTGGAGCGCTTGCTCGCGGCGAGCGACTGCCACGACGCCGGGATCGGCGTCTGCGGGTCGATGGCCTCGCCGGTGACGACCGCGAGCAGGTGCGTCCAGGCCCGCGGGACGCACTCGACGAGCGCGTACCCGCCGCCGCCGCTGGCGACCCACTTGCCGCCGGCCACCTCGGTGGCGAGGTCGCGCAGCGCGAGGTACGCGGCCCGCTGCCCGTCCACCGTCAGCCACAGGTTGGCCAGGGGGTCGTGCCGGTACGTGTCGGCGCCGCACTGCGTGAACAGCAGCTGCGGCCGGAACGCGCGCAGCACCCCGGGCACGACGGCGTGGAACGCGCGCAGCCAGGCGGCGTCGTCGGTGCCGGGCGGCAGCGCGACGTTGACCGCGGAGCCCTCCGCGCCCGGTCCGCCGGTCTCGTCGGGGTAGCCGGTCCCCGGGAAGAGCGTCCGCGGCGACTCGTGGAGGCTGACGGTCAGGACCCGCGGGTCGTCGTAGAAGATCTCCTGGACCCCATCGCCGTGATGTACGTCGATGTCGACGTACGCGACCCGCTCGGCCCCGAGCTCCAGCACGCGCGCGATCGCGACCGCCGGGTCGTTGTAGACGCAGAAGCCGGCCGCGCGGGCGGGCATCGCGTGGTGCAGCCCGCCGGCGATGCTGACGGCCCGGTCCGCCTCGCCGAGCCAGACCGCCTCCGCCGCGGCGCGGGTGGCGCCCGCGATGAGGGCGCTGGCGTCGTGCATGCCGGGGAACGTCGGGTTGTCCGACGTGCCGAGCCCCATGATGCTCAGCCGCCGGCCGGTCGACGCGGCGCGGACCACGGCGATGTAGTCCGGGTCGTGGACGGTGCCGAGCACGTCGTCGCTCGCCGGCTCCGGCGCCCGCAGCGTGACCCCTTCACGGTCGAGGACGCCCAGCTCACGGGCGAGTGCCATGGTCAGCTCGACCCGCACCGGATCGAGGGGATGCTCGCCCATGTCGTACCGCAGCAGCGCGTCGTCCCACATGACCAGTGTGTTCACGTGACCGGCCCCTCCATTCCACTGTGCGCGGGTACCCTGCGCGCGCCGGTAGGATTGCGTGAAGCGGTGACCCCCGCTTCCCACACCAGCTCGGCGACGACGGCACCGTCCAAGATCGCCTGGTTGGCTGTCACGTTCCAATCTTGACGTACGCGACGAGTACCATCGCGTACCGGGAGGGCAAGGCAGTGAACGACCTGGTCGATACCACCGAGATGTACTTGAAGACGATCCTGGAGCTCGAGGAGGAGGGCGTCGTCCCCAAGCGCGCCCGCATCGCCGAGCGACTCCACCAGAGCGGACCCACCGTCAGCCAGACCGTCGCCCGCATGGAGCGTGACGGCCTGCTGATCGTCGAGGGTGACCGCCACCTCGCGCTGACCGACGAGGGCCGCGTGCACGCGGTCGCCGTCATGCGCAAGCACCGCCTCGCCGAGCTGCTGCTGGTCAACGTGATCGGCCTGCCCTACGAGGAGGCGCACGAAGAGGCGTGCCGCTGGGAGCACGTCATGAGCGACGCCGTCGAGCAGCGGGTGTATGAGCTGCTGGGGCGCCCGACCCGCTCGCCGTACGGCAACCCGATCCCGGGACTGGAGAGCCTCGAGGGCAGCGCCACGCCCCACGACCTGTCCGACCCCGAGCGCAACCTCGCCTTCCCGGGCCTCGCGGGGGCCGTCGTGGTGAGCCGCATCTGCGAGAGCGTCCAGACCGACGCCGACGTCCTGCGCCAGCTCCACACCGCCGGCATCGACCCCGGCGCCACGGTCACCGTGGCCCAGGAGCGCGACGGCGTCAGCATCGACCGGGCCGGCGAGCGCATCCGGCTGCCCCGGGAGGTCGCGTCGCGGGTGTTCGTCGCGGCCCACTGATGCATCCCGGGTGCACGGTCCAGGAGCTGGTCGACCGCGTCGCCGGCAAGTGGAGCGTGTGCATCATGGTGGCCGCCGCCGACGGCCCGATCCGGTTCACCGAGCTGGAGCGGGCCATCACCGGCATCAGTCGCCGCATGCTGACCCTCACGCTGCGCAACCTGGAGCGTGACGGGATGCTCGTGCGGACCGTCTACCCGACGGTCCCGCCACGGGTCGAGTACTCCCTCACCCCCATGGCCGCCGAACTCCACGCCGCCCTCCTCGCCATCACCACCTGGGCAGAACGCCACCGCGCCGACGTCGCCCAGGCCCGCGAACACTACGACGCCCGCACCACCGCCTAGCCACCCTCTGACCAGAACCGTCGCAGCCGGTCGAGCGCCTCGTCCCTGGTCATCGCGGCCACTGCCCGCTCATCCACGCCGACCCGCGTGATCAACAGGTGCACGAGGTCGGCCGGCAGCGACGGCTGCCGGCGGACCGGCTCCCCACGGTCCGGCCTGGCGCCGTCGCGCACGCAGGCCCAGAACTCGGCCTCCGACACCTGCAGCTGATCGCGCAGGATGTGCGCCCACAGCGCGGGCCCATATCCGGTGCGGTCCGGCGGGTGGGAGATCCCGGTCCGCAGCGTCCGCCCGTCCTTGAGCGTCAGTTCATGGATCAGGTGATGGGTCCCGGTGCGTCCGTGTGCGTCGCGGACGCGCACCCATCCGTCCACCTGACAGAACCGCTCGTGGTCCTGCCGGGTCGGCGCCGGATGCCTCATCTTCCCGGTCCGACCAGCCAGTCCCGGAGCTGCTCGTCGGTGCTGAGGCCGACGAGCTGGACGAGCCCCCAGTTGCCAGCGTGGTTCGGGGCGTCCAGGAGCCGGTCCTGCCAGTCCTCGGCGTACTCACGCAACGCATCGACCATCTCGTCGACGGCGACCCCGAACGTCGCCCCGTCGGCGGCGAGCGGGAGTCCGGGGATGAAGATCGACCACCCGCCGGCCTCGGCGACGACCTCGGCCCTGGCCGGCACCGACGAGGCGAGGAGCGCCCGCAGGCGCTCCTGGTCGACGACCGCCGCGCTGCGGTGCTCCCGCTGAACCGTCACCACCCGCCCCCGCCCGGCGTCGTCGAGGAGGTCCTTGAAATGCGCTCTGGCCTCGGAATAGCTGGTGTAGTGCACGCAGTTCACGATCGACCCTGCGGCGTGCGTACGTCAAGTACGTGACGTACGCACGCTAGCGCAGGCACCATACGTATTGCCATATGCCAACATACTATCGATGAGACGGTGGCCACACCGTGTCACGTTCTTGGAGCTGGGGCGTCAGGTAGGCCATGAAGCGAACAGTGCTTGTCACCGGGGCGACCGGGACGCTCGGGCGGGACGTGGTTGCCGTCCTGCGGGAACGTGGGCATGACGTGCGGGGGCTCAGCCGGTCGAAGCCGGGCTACGCCCATGGCGACCTGCTCACCGGGGCGGGGCTCGCCGAGGCCCTCGACGGGGTCGACGTGGTCGTGCACGCGGCCACCGACGGGCGGAGGGACGTCGCCGCCGCCGGGAAGCTGATCGAGGCGATGGACCGGGCGCCGCAGCGGCCGCAGCTGGTGTTCGTGTCGATCGTCGGGGTCGACCGGATCCCGTTCGGCTACTACAACGACAAGGTGACCATCGAGAAGATGGTGGCCGGGTACGGCGGGACGAGCTTCCGGGCGAGCCAGTTCCACGACCTGGTGCTGACGATCGCGAAGGGTATGACGAAGCTGCCGCTCGTCGGGTTCTATCCGGCGTTCGACCTGCGGCCGGTCGAGGTGCACGACGTGGCGGTGCGGCTCGCGGAGATCGTCGAGGGCGAGCTGCCGGCGACGCCCGCCGACCTGTCCGGGCCGCAGCGGCGCAGCGCCCGTGACCTGTGGCGGGTGTACCTCGAGCGGGCCGGGAAGCGGCGGCTGCTGATCCCGGTCAGGCTGCCGGGCAAGGTGTTCCGGGCGCTGCGCGGCGGGGCGGGGACAGGCCCCGGCGGCGGCACCGGCACGTGGGAGGAGTACCTGGCCCGGAAGCTGTGACCGCGGGCCCAGCCCCACGACCGGCCGGGAACCCGGGGAGGCCGCTCAGGACTGCGACGGCGACTGCGTCGGCGACTGCGAGGGCGCGGGCGACGGCGCGGGTGACGGCGACGGCGCGGGTGACGGCGCGTGGCGGATGCGGCGCAGGCCCACGGCGCCCGCGACGCCGGCGGCGGCCACGTCGGCGACGGTGAAGAGCAGGCGCGACACGAGCGTCAGAGCCCACGCCGTCGCCCACGGCACACCCAGGCCGGCCAGGGCGATCGCCATCAGGAACTCGCGGGCGCCCAGGCCCGAGGGGGCCACGATGACGAACGTGCTGATGCTCATCGCGAGGGCCATCGCGAAGACGCTGCCGGTGAGGCCGGACAGGCCCGGCAGGTGCGAGCGGACCAGCAGCCAGACGTGCAGGCCGGCGGTGACATAGCCGGCCACGCACCACGCGACGCTGGAGAGGATCGGGCGCCAGGTGATCGGCCGGTCCAGCGGCGGGCGGCGCAGCACCCGCATGGCCCGGCCGACGATCCAGGTCAGCAGCGGCGGGTAGCAGCAGGCGACCGCGAACGGCAGCAGGATCACCGACGCCCAGACGGCGACGGAGCCGAAGACCTCGTGCCTCGAGGCCTTGACGCCGTCGAGGGCGGTGCCGAAGCCGGGGGCGGTCAGGATCAGCCCGGACGTGACGCCGAGGCCGCTGACCAGCACCGAGCCGATGAACACCTTCGAGCGGGAGACGCCGGCGCGGCGGCCGAGCTCCATCTGCACGACATACGCCCAGACCGAGCCGGGCAGGTACTTGCCGAGGGAGCCGACCAGCATGATGGGGGCGGCGTCGCGGACCCGCAGCGGGTGGTCGATGCTGCCGACCATCGCCCGCCACGCCATCATCGTCGTCCACAGGGAGGCGACGGCCGCGAGGAGCGACGCGATCAGCGACGGCCACGACAGCGCGCGGAACGTCGCCGCCACATCGGACCACTGCTGGACCGTGGTGGCGACGATGAAGTAGACGATGCCGGCGGCGGCCAGGATGCGCACGGCGGTGATCAGGCGGGCCCGCCACGGCTTGGCTGGTGCCACTTCGACGACAGGCTGACCCACGGTCGGGAACGCTAGCACGGCTAGGATGCGAGGTACCCAGCGCCAATCAGGGGCTTGAGGAGGCAGCGTGCGGTTCGTGGTCATCGGTGGTGGGATCGTCGGCCTGGCCACCGCGCACCGGATCACCCTGGAGCACCCTGACGCCGAGGTCACGGTCGTGGAGAAGGAGCAGCGCTGGGGCGCGCACCAGACCGGGCACAACTCCGGCGTCATCCACGCGGGCGTCTACTACAAGCCCGGCAGCCTCAAGGCCACGCTGTGCAAGGCGGGCAGCGCGTCGATGGTGGACTTCTGCCGGGAGCACGGCATCCCGCACAAGGTGACCGGCAAGCTGATCGTGGCGACGGAGGAGTCCGAGCTGCCGCGGCTGCGCGGCCTGCACGAGCGGGCCGTCGCCAACGGGCTGCCGGCGAGGCTGGTCGACGCCGCGGAGGCGAGGGAGCTCGAGCCCGAGGTCGCCTGCGTGCAGGGCATCCACGTCGCCTCGACGGGCATCGCCGACTTCGGCGCCGTGTGCGAGACCCTCGCGACCCTGCTGGAGAAGGCCGGCGCGACGCTGCGCCTCGGCGCGCGGGTGAGAGGCATCTCCACCCTGCACGGCGAGACGGTCGTGCACACGGAGGTCGGCGACATCTTCGCCGACGTGCTCGTCAACTGTGCCGGCCTGCACGCCGACCGGGTCGCGAAGATGGCCGGCATCACCCCGCCCGCCCGGATCATCCCGTTCCGCGGCGAGTACTTCGAGCTGCGACCCGAGCGCCGCCACCTGGTGAACGGCCTGATCTACCCGGTGCCGGACCCGCAGTTCCCGTTCCTCGGGGTGCACCTGACGAAGATGGTCGACGGCAGCGTCCACGCCGGCCCCAACGCGGTCCTCGCCACCGCCCGCGAGGGCTACTCGTGGTCCCGCGTCCGCCCCGGCGACGTCGCCGACACGATCGCCTACCCCGGCATGTGGCAGCTGGCCCGCAAGCACCTGCGGTACGGGCTCACCGAGGTCCGCCGCTCCCTGTCGAAGAAGCGGTTCGCCGAGAGCCTGGCCCGCCTGGTGCCCGCGGTGACGACCGCCGATCTCGTTCCGGCGTCGGCAGGTGTACGGGCACAGGCCATCACCCGCGATGGCGCCCTCGTCGACGACTTCCTCATCGTCGCCGAAGGCCGGCAGGTGCACGTCCTCAACGCCCCGTCCCCGGCCGCGACCAGCTCCCTGGAGATCGCGAAGTACATCGTCGACCGCCTGCCGAAGTAGGCGGTAGGGTGCGCGTCGTGCGAAGGGTTGTCGCGGCGCTCACGGCGCTGCTCGTGCTCACCGGCTGCGACGACGCCGGCGCGAGCCCGGCCGCCGCGACCCCGTCCACCGCCCCGGCGGCGGCCTCCGGCGGCGCCTGCCAGCTGCTCGACTTCCCGGTCGTCAACGCGAAGCTCGGCCTGCAGTACGGCGCGGCCGCCGCGGCGACGCTGGAGAACACGTTCACCTGCGTCCTCCAGCCGCAGAAGGCCCCGCTCCCCGACCTGATCCTGTCGGTCAGCGCCACCACCATCGGCCCCGACATCTACGCCACCGCCGTCCAGCCGAAGGGCGCCGCCCCGGTCCAGGGTCTCGGCGCCGCGGCGTACCAGCGGCAGTCCCCCGCCGCGGAGGGCACCGGCCCGGCCGTCGAGGTCGGCTGGCTGGCCGGCAACAAGCGCATCATCCAGCTGACGGTCCACCTCCCCGCCGGCACCGGCGACGACAAGGCGACGGAGCTCCTGCCGAAGCTCGTGGACCTCGCCAAGCTGATCGACCTCAGCAGCCTCTGACCGCTCCGGTGGTCAGGTCCCGTCGCCGCGGAACCGCCACTCGATCCGGTACCGGTCCTGCAGCGCGGTGCGGTCCGTCGACCAGGAGAAGGTCACCCGCCCGTCCCCTGGCGCCTCCCGCACGATGGCGGTCCGCAGCGGGACGTCCCGGTGCCACAGGGAGCTGCGCACGCCCCACACGACCGGGTCGACGTCCTCCGGGAAGTCGACGACCACGCTCAGCCGCCGCGTCGGGAGCCGGATGTTGCGCTGCAGCCACGGCCCCCACTGCCGGTCGCTCACCTTCCACGAGTACGCGATGACGGTGCGCTGCCCCGGATACAGCGGGAACTGGCCCCGCGCGTTCTCGAACAGCAGCCACACCTCCTTGAGCGCCTCCCGGTCGGTGTACGGCCGCCAGTGCATGGGCTCGTCGCCGCAGGCCGCGCTGAGCTGCAGCTCGTCCCACGTCAACGGGTTGGCGTGGTGGTGCCGGTTCGACCGCTCCGGGTCGTCGGGGAACCGGTCGGCACGGATCTCGATCGGGAACTGCGTGATCGGCTCGTCGATCCCGTTGTACAGCGCCCGCCTGATGCTGCAGTGGTACACGCCGTCCGCATACGACAGGTGCGCGTCCTCCCGCTCCACCACGAGGTCGTGCTCGCCGGGCGCCGGCGCGGGCTCCCGCTCGGGGCGCGGCTCCGGCCGTGGCTCTGGTCGTGGCTCGGTGCGCTGCGCGGGCAGCCGGCTCGCCGCCTCGTCGTCGGGCGAGCCGCCGGCCACGTGCCACAGCCGCTGGAACCGCTTGGCCTCCTCGTCGGGCACCGGCCGGTCGACCGACCACCCGGCGAGCACCCGCACGAGGCTCTCCAGCTTGCTCCAGCGGGGCAGCACCTCCCCCTGCAGGATCTTGCTGACGGTCTCGTGACTGACGGCGTCGGGCAGGTCGTCGCGGTCACGGATCTCGCCGCTGATCTTCTTGACCCCTGGATAGCCGGCCTGCCGGTACAGATGGTGCAGCTCCACCACCAGCGTCCGCAGCGGGCCGTCCGGCAGTGCGCGGCTCGACGGCGGCTGCAGCGGCATCTGGTCTCCCCCCGGGTCAACCTGTTCCCCAGTTGAGCACGGCCGGTCAAGAAGGGTCAATACCCGCCAATGGTCAACCAATTTCCGGACACCCGCTCGACCGGCACGGAAGAATTGTCTTCACGATGATCCGTCGCTTCCGAGGAGGTAAGCATGACAGACCGGAAGGCGACCCGGCGGGTGCGGCGTTACCAGGTGAACTGGTTGACGCTCGCGGCACTCCTGTCGGCCCTCGCCGCGCTCATCACCGCAGTTCGCGGCACCTGAGAACGCCCCGCACACCCGCATTCCTCCGCTGTTGAAAACGTCCCGTAATCACGCCTGAAATCAGATACCGAAAGGCGGCGGAATGTCCGCGGACCGCACGGAGTCACCGACCGTTCTGGCGATCGGCATGGTGTCCGCCGACCATTATCTGCGCGTCGCATCACTGCCGGAGCGGGACGAGAAGGTCCACGGGGCCCGGCTCGGCTGGTTCGCGGGCGGAATGGCCGCCAACTTCGCCGTCGCCGCCAGGCAGTTCTGCCCCGGGACCCGTCTCGTCACCACGTTCGGCGACGACCCCGAGGCCGCGGCGATCCGCCGCCGGCTGGAGGCGCTGGGGATCGACCTGCGGGGCTCCGCCGAGGCCGCCGGCCGCGGGAGCCTCACGGCGGTGACGACGATCGACCACCGCGCCGAGAAGTCCATGGTGATCCTCGACTCCGGGCTGCCTCTGCCCGATGTGGAGTGGTGCGTGTCCGAGGCGGCCGGCGGCGACTGGGACGTCGTCTACCCGGTCGCCCTGGACGCCGCGTGGTGCGGCGAGATCGGCGTCGCCGCACGGAAGGCCGGCGCGCTGGTGGCGTTCGACCTCGAGCCGTACTTCGTCGCGTCCGCCTGGGACACGCCGGACTTCGTCCGGATGATGGAGTCGGCCGGCGTCGTCTTCATGAAGATGGACTCCGTCCGCGCCGCCGGGCTGTCCGGCGCCGCGGCGGCGGCCGAGGCCCTCCAGCGCCTCGGCGCCGGCGTGGTGGTCGTGACGGACGGCCCCGGCGTGACGTACTGCACGGACGGCGACACCCGCTGCACCGCCACGCCGCCCGCGGTGACGGTCGCCGACTCGACGGGCGCGGGCGACGCGTTCGCCGGGGCGTTCTGTGCCCTGTACGCGCAGCGGCGGCCGTTGCCGGAGTGCCTGGCGACCGCGACCGCGGTCGGCTCGCTGGCCACCACCGAGTACGGCTGCCAGACGTACGCGCCGCTGCGGCCCGCCCCGTTCCGGCGCCTGCTGTCGGAGGTGACGGTCCGGCAGGTGCGATGACCGGCGGGTTCAGCGGTCGGCGGTCACCACGTCGCGGGTGACCTGGCGGATCGGCGGGGCGGCCACCGGGCGCCGGGGGTGCGGCGGGGTCCAGTGCTTGAGGCGCAGGGCCGGGCGCTCGACGAGGTGCCAGGAGGCTGCCGCGAGCAGGGCCGTGGCCAGGGCCGACGCCGTGACGTACGCGGGCAGGCCCCACTGGTGGACGCCGAGGGCGGCGAGGGTCTGCTGGGTCGGGAAGGCGTAGATGTAGATGCCGTACGAGTAGTCGTGGGTCCGGCCGATCCGGTGGGTCCACGACGGCAGGGAGCAGGCGGCCCACAGCAGCAGGTAGGCGAGCGCCGGGTAGCCGAGCACGGGGAAGGCGCCGAACCGGAGCGTGGCCAGCAGCAGCGCCGCCGCGGCCGCCGCCAGCGCCGGGTGCGCCGGGATGCGGTCCTGGTACAGCTGCGCCGACGCCCCCAGGAGAAACAGGAAGCCCAGGTAGATGAGCAGCTGGGTGTCGAGCGACCCGAAGAAGGGGATCGGCCCGAACGACCCGCGGGGGTGCGGGACGGTGTGCGTCTCGGGCAGCTGGTGGAGGAGGTCGCTGAGCAGGACCGAGTAGGCGCCGGCGGTGAGCAGCAGGACGAGTCGCGGGGAGCGGCGGACCACGCCGCAGGCGGTGAGGGCGGTGAGCACGCCGTACCAGAACAGCTCGAACGACAGGCTCCACAGCGACCCGTTCACGACGGAGACGCCGCCGGTGAGCCGGCCGTAGGGGGTGTCGGTGAACAGCGTGCCGATGCCCCACTGGTGCGGCTGCCCGAGGGCGTTGCGCCGGGCGAACGCCAGCGCCGCGGGAAACGTCGCGAAGCAGCCGGCGCAGGCGGCGGTGACCAGCAGGCACGCCCACAGGCCGGGGAAGATCCGCAGGCACCGGTGCCAGGCGAACCGGACGGCGCCCAGGCGGCCGGCGCTCGCCGTGACGAGGAAGCCCGACAGGACGAAGAACCCGTCCACCGCCAGGGCGCCGAGGTCCGCCTGACCGCCGGTGAACCCCAGCCCCGGTGTCGCCCGCCCCAGCCCGAGCGGCCACGAGTGTCCTACCAGGACCGCGAGGGCCAGGCACAGCCGCAGGAAGCCGAGCGCATTCGAGCGGGGCGAGTACCGATCAGCCAACACATCCTGACAAACGACCAGATGCCCGACTTCGTCGTTAAGTGAGTTGTGTCAGTATCCTCACCCCCGAAGACGGACACCCTCCTCCCCCACACGTCGCCGAAGCCGGACGCCACACCCAAGCAACTGGTCACCGCCGCGCTGGTCGCGGCCGCCTGGCTGATCATCGCCCTGCTGTACCTCGCCGGAGTCGCGTACGTCGTCCCGCCGCTGCTTCTGCTCGCCACCGCGGCGCTCCTGCGCGGCGGCCGGACCGTCCTCGACCGGATCATGCTCGCCATGGGCCTGCTGCTCGGCCTCACCTGCCTCGGCGCGCTCGTCTTCGCCGTGTGGCCGTGGGGCCTGCACCCGGTGACCGCCGGCGGCACCGCCGCCACCGCCCTGATCGTCGCCGCCGCGAAGACCGGCCGCCGCCCGCGGCTGCCGCGCCTCGGACCCACCGACGCGATCGCCGCGCTCGCCGTCGCCGCCGCCGGCGCGATCGTCGCCTGGCCGCTGCTGCGCGACGGCCGGACCGGTCGTCTCGCACAGGTCATGGAGGGCGAGGACCTCGCCCGGCACACGGCGCTCTTCGACGCGATCCGCCACGCCGGCGGGTACCTCTTCCAGCACCCCGGCCAGGGCAGGACGCTCGTCTACGAGGGGATGGTGTCCTACCCGCAGGGCTCGCACCTGACCGCCGCGCTGCTCGACGGGTTCGCCAGGTCGTCCGCCGTCAGCATGGGCACCGGCACCGGCATGTTCGACCACTACCTGGCCTTCGTCACCGGCGGCTACCTGCTGCTCGTCGCGACCGTCGTCTGGGCCGCACAGTGGATCGGCGCCGGCGGCCTGACCCCGGCGCGCACCGCCGTGCTCGCGGCCGGGATCGCCGGGCTGTGCGCGTTCGGCGAGCCGCTGGACCTCGTCCGGTTCGGTTACCCGAGCCAGGTCCTCGGCCTGGCGGAGGCGCTCATGCTCCTCACCGTCCTCGTCCGGCCCGTGCCCCGCCCGCGGCAGCAGCTGCTGCTCGTCGCGGCGCTGCTGGCGGCGGTCGGGTTCACGTACTACCTGTACCTGCCCCCGGTCGGCCTGGCCGCGATCCTGTGGCTCATGCGGGAGCGCCGCAACCACCGCATGCGCCGCATCCCCGCCGTCGCGCTCGCGATCGCCGTCACCAGCGCCGTGCCCCTCGCCATCGGCGTCCTCGTCGCCGGCCAGGCGGGTGCGCTGCTCAGCGTCGGCTCCCTCCGGGTCGGCCGCGAGGGCCTCGCCGTCCTGCTGTGCGTCGTCGCGTCGGGCGTGCTGACCAGGCGCGGCCGCAGGAGCCGGATCTGGCGCTCGTACGCCCTGACGTTCGTCCCCGTGGCCGGCTTCGCCGCCGGGATGCTGGCGGTGCAGCGCGTCTTCGGCTCCGGCAGCGGCTACTACGCCAACAAGGCCCTGTTCCTGGTCCTGGTGCTGCTGCTGGCCGGCCTCGGCGCCCTGGCGCTGCACCTGCCCCGGCGACCGTTGGGCTCGCCGCATCTGCGGGCCGCGTCGGTGCTGATGGCGATCGTCGCCCTCATCGGCGGCGAACGGGCCGGCGACCAGCGCGACCACCTCGACACCCAGCGGAGCTGGCTCGCCGGCGCGACCCCCGACCAGCTCGCCTACGCCAGGGCCGCCCTGACCCTCGCCCCCGGCGACCCGACCGTCGTGATCGGCGACGACCCCGGCTACGACTCCTACCGCCTGACTCTCTTCATCTCCACGCTGCACCGCACCTCCGGCGAGATGGCGGGCGCCACCTACCACATCGGCCCGATCAACTCCCCGGACCGCCTCGACGCCGTCGTGGTGCGGATGCCGGGCCCGATGCGCCTGCTCGCCCTCACCGACGACGCGTACACCCGCGCCGAGGCACTCCGCGACCGCCACCCGGCCGTCGCGATCGACATCGTCCGCCCCTGAACCCCGTCCCGCGGCGTGACCGCCGCGGGTCGGGGGCGCGGCCCTACTTCGTGGGCTTGCGCAGCGCCTTCAGGGACGCGTGGGCGGACTTGGCCGCGGCGCGGACCGGCTGGACCTGGGAGCGCAGGGCGTCGCCGTCGGAGCCCGGCTTCAGGGCCAGGAGGGCGTCGACCTTGCCCTTCAGGGTGGCCTCGACCGCGTCCAGCTTCGCGGTGTCGGCGCCGGGGCGCGAGCGCATCGCGGCGATGACGGCGAGCTCGGTGTCGATGGCGGCGGTGAGACGCACCTTCGGGCCGGTGAGGACGAAGACGCGGTAGTCGAAGACCATCGACTGGGCGTCGGCCTTGACGGCGGCGGCGGTCGTCTCGCCCTGGACCTTCGTGCGCAGGGCGGTCAGGCCGGTGCGCTGGTCGGCGATGAGCTTCGTGAGGGTGTCGCGGTGGCCGGACTGGACCTGCTTCGCGCCGGCCAGGTTGGTCTCGAACTTCTTCAGCGCGTCGAGCCGCTTGTCGATGCGGCCGGCGACGGCGGTCTTGGCCCCTTCCAGGGTCGCGGCGCGCGCGGACGGCTCGGCCCAGGCGGCGCCTGGGACGAAGACGGCGGCGAGCACAAGGGTCAGGGCGATCAGGGTGCGCTTCATCAAGGTCCCTCTCAGTCTTCGTCGTCGGCGGGCTGGGCGTCGCCGGACAGCTGCTGCTCCACCTGGTCGAGCAGCTGGTCGACATCCCCGGCGGTGCCGGTGGTACCGGCGGAGCCGACGGAGCCGGCGGTGCCGGTCGAGGTGGTGGCGGCGGCCGGCGCGGCCGGCGTCTGGGTCGAGACCGCGGCTGGCTGATGGCCGCGCCGCTGCTGGCGCCCGCACCCGCCGGCGAACAGCAGCACGACCGCGAGCGCGACGGCGATGGTTCGTCTCATGGGGGACATGGTGCGTCCCGCGGGTAAGCGCACCCCGCGGGACAACGTAAGGATCAGGTCAGAGCGCCGCGACCACCTCCACCTCCAGCAGCGCCCCGTCGCGGAAGAGCCGGGACACCTCGACCGTGGTGCTGGTCGGCGGCGGGCCGGTGAAGACGGCGCGGCGGACCTGGCCGTACAGGGGCAGCATCGCCATGTCGGTCAGGTACGTCCGGACGTTGACGACGTCCGCGAAGGTGGCGCCGTGCGCGGACAGCAGCGCGCCGATCAGCTCGAACACGCGCGCGGCCTGGGCGACCATGTCACCCGGGCCGACGAGCGCGCCGTCGTCGTCGAGGGCGATCTGACCGGACAGGAACAGCAGCGCACCGGTGCCGGCGTCGATGCGGGCGACGTGCGAGTACGCACCGACGGGTGCCGCCACGCCGGACGGGTTGTCAAGGACGAGCATCAGGTTCCTTTCGGGGATGAGACGGCGATCGTGGACAGGTCCGCCAAGGGGTCGGCGGCCGCGAGGTGCCGGCCGGCGGCGAGCGCGACCGGCAGGTCCCGGCCCGCGACGCTGAGGGCGAGGTCCTTGGCCGCCAGCCGGACCGGGAAGCGGGCCTTGGCGGACAGGCGCTGGACGGCGTTGCCCAGCGGGCCGGACGCCAGCGCGTCCAGGGCGTCGGCGCGCGGGACCCCCAGGTCGTCGGCGACCTGCAGCGCCTCGGCCAGCGCGGCCAGCGCGGTCACGAGCGCGGTGTTGAGCACCACCTTCATCGCCGCGCCGCCGCCCGACGGGCCGCACCGGCGGACGTCGCCGAGCGTGGCGAGCACCGGTGCGACCCGGTCGACAGCGGTGGCAGTACCGCCGGCGAAAATCCTCAACGTCCCGCCCTCGGCGGCGCCGGTGCTACCGGCCACGGGGGCATCGACCAGGTCCACGCCGGCGGGCAGGGCGGCGGCGAGCTCCCGGACGGCGTCTGGGCCGATCGTGGACATCTCGACGAGGGTCGCCCCGGGCGGCAGCTCCGCGGCGGCGACGACGGACATGACGACGGGGCCGTCGGTGAGCATCGTGATGACGACGTCGGCGTCGCGGACGGCCTCCCGCGCGGACGCGGCGACGGCGACGCCTTCGACGGGGCGCGGCGTGCGGCTCCATCCCGTGACGGGGAACCCGTGCGCGGCCAGCCGGCGGGCGATCGGCGCCCCCATGCTGCCGAGCCCGAGCACAGCGATCTTCTGCATGCGTCCGACCGTATGGGCGTACGACCGATGCGACCAACGAATGTCTGGCATCGTCGCCATGCGGTGTGGGAATGTCTGGAGCGTGCAGACGGAGATGCTGGAGGTGTTCCGGGAGGTCGCCCGGCAGCGCTCGATCACCGCGGCCGCGGCCACGCTGCGTTACACGCAGTCGGCGGTGTCCCGGCAGGTCGCGGCGCTGGAGCTGGAGGTCGGGGCGCGCCTGTTCGACCGGCTGCCGCGCGGGGTCGCGCTCACCGGGGAGGGCCGCTGCCTGCTGGAGCACGCGACCGCCGTCCTCGACCGGCTGGCCCTGGCCCGGCGCGAGGTCACCGCCGTGCACGCGGGCACCGCCGGCCGCCTGCGGGTGGGCGCGTTCGCCACCGCCGACGCCGCGCTGGTCCCGCGCGCCCTGGCCCGCTTCCGCGCCGGCCACCCGGATGTCCGCCTGTCGCTCATCGAGGGCGTCACCGGCCGTCTCCTGGCCGCGCTCCTCGCCGGCGACGCCGACGTGGCCCTGGTGACGACGAGCGCCGACCGCCCGTTCGACGACCCGCGCTTCACCACCCACCACATCCTGGACGAACCCGTCCTCCTCGCGGTCCCCCGGCACCACGAGTTGGCGTCAGCGGCGTCGGTACCGCCCGCGGCGCCGGTCTCGCTGGCCGCGCTGGCGGACGAGGCGTGGATCGCGGGCTCGGCCACCCCGGAGGAGACCCTGCTCGGCCCGAGCGTGCGGCTCGGCTTCCGCCCCCGGATCGACTTCGTCGCCGCCGAGTGGACCGCCAAGCTCGGCTTCGTCGCCGCCGGCCTCGGCGTGACCCTCGTGCCCGCCCTGGCCGCCCGCGCCGCCCCCGCCGACGTCCGCCTGCTCCCCCTCGACCCCGCCGAGTTCCCACCCCGCACCGTCCTGGCCGCCACCCTCGCCGGCCGGACGACGCCCGCGACGGTCACCGGCTTCCTGGCCGTCCTGCGGGACCTCGCCGTCACCTGAGCGCATGCAAAGGGGGGAGCCGGACACCCGGCTCCCCCCCCTTTGACGGAAGGTCAGCTGCAGCCGCTGGTGGAGCCGCAGCCCTCGCACACGTAGCAGCTGCCGGCGGGGCGCATCTTCGTGCCGCAGGTGAAGCACAGCGGCGCGTCGGCGGCCTTGCCCTGGACCAGTTCGAGCAGCTCGGTCGACGAGCCCACCTTGCGCGGCGCCGGCGTCTCGACCTCGACCGGCTTCGCCACCGGCTTCGTAGCGGCCGCGACCGGGGCGGAGTTGCGCATCTCGGTCAGGTCGACGTCCGGCTCGCCCGCCTCGGCGCGCAGCTGGGCGGCACGCTCGGCGCTCGTGAGGATGCCCAGCTCCGAGCGGGTGTCGAAGTCCAGGAAGTCCAGCGCCAGCCGCCGGAAGATGTAGTCCATCACCGACGAGGCCAGGCGGATGTCCGGGTCGTCGGTCATGCCCGCCGGCTCGAACCGCATGTTGACGAACTTGCTGACGTAGGTCTCCAGCGGGACGCCGTACTGCAGGCCGATGGAGATCGCCACGGAGAAGGCGTCCATGACGCCGGCCAGGGTCGAGCCCTGCTTCGACATCTTCAGGAAGACCTCGCCGAGGCCGTCGTCCGGGTACGACGACGCGGTCAGGTACCCCTCGGCGCCGGCGACGGAGAACGACACGGTCGAGCTGGGGCGCTTCTTCGGCAGCCGCTTGCGGACCGGGCGGTACTCGATGACCTTCTCGGTCTTGACGACCTCCTGCACGACGGGCGCTTCCGCGACCGGCTCTTCCTTCTTCGACTTGTTGACGGCCGACAGGGGCTGGCCGACCTTGCAGTTGTCGCGGTAGATCGCGAGGGCCTTGAGGCCGAGCTTCCAGCCCTGGAAGTAGATCTCCTCGACGTCCTCGACGGTGGCCGCCTCCGGCATGTTGACCGTCTTGGAGATGGCGCCGGAGATGAACGGCTGGATCGCCGACATCATCCGTACGTGACCCATGGGGGCGATGGTCCGCTCGCCCATGGCGCAGTCGAAGACGCTGTAGTGCTCGGCACGGAGGCCGGGGGCGTCGACGACGTGGCCGTGCTCGGAGATGTGCTCGACGATCGCCTCGACCTGCTCCTCCTGGTAGCCCAGGTTGCGCAGGGCGCGCGGGACGGTCTGGTTGACGATCTGCATCGAGCCGCCGCCGACGAGCTTCTTGAACTTGACCAGCGCCAGGTCCGGCTCGACGCCCGTGGTGTCGCAGTCCATCATCAGGCCGATGGTGCCGGTCGGGGCGAGGACGCTGGCCTGCGAGTTGCGCCAGCCGTGCCGGGCGCCGATCTCGTTGCCCCGGGCCCACTCGGCGGTGGCGGCGACCTTGATGGCCACGTCGACCCCGCCGACGGTGGTGATGGCGTCGTTGGCCGTGGCGTGCTGCTGCATGACCCGCTGGTGCGGCAGGGCGTTGCGGGCGTAGCCGTCGTAGGCGCCGACGATCCCGGCCAGCTCGGCCGAGCGCCGGTACGCGGTGCCCGACATGAGGCTGCTGATCGTCGCGGCGACCGCGCGGCCACCGTCGGAGTCGTACGCGAGACCGCTGGCCATGAGCAGCGCGCCGAGGTTGGCGTAGCCGATGCCGAGCTGCCGGTACGCGCGGGTGGTCGCGCCGATCTTCTCGGTCGGGAAGTCGGCGAAGCAGATCGAGATGTCCATCGCGGTGATGACGAACTCGACCGACTTGACGAACTTCTCCACCGCGAACGAGCCGTCGGCGTTGAGGTACTTCATCAGGTTGAGCGAGGCGAGGTTGCAGCTGGAGTTGTCCAGGTGCATGTACTCGCTGCACGGGTTGGACGCGGTGATCCGCCCGGTCTCCGGGCAGGTGTGCCACTCGTTGATCGTGTCGTCGTACTGGATGCCGGGGTCGGCGCACTCCCACGCGGCCTGGGCGAGCTTGCGGAAGAGCTCGCGGCCCTTGACCGTCGACACGACGCTGCCGTCGAGACGGGAGCGGAGCGCGAACTCCGCGTCCTCCTCGATCGACTGCATGAACTCCGCGGAGACCCGGATGGAGTTGTTGGCGTTCTGGTACTGGACGCTGACGATGTCCTTGCCGCCGAGGTCCATGTCGAAGCCGGCGTCGCGCAGGGCGCGGATCTTGTCCTCTTCGCGCGCCTTGGTCTCGATGAACTCCTCGACGTCCGGGTGGTCGACGTCCAGGATGACCATCTTCGCGGCGCGGCGGGTCGCGCCGCCGCTCTTGATCGTCCCGGCGGACGCGTCGGCGCCGCGCATGAAGCTGACCGGGCCGCTGGCGGTGCCGCCGCTGCTGAGCAGCTCCTTCGAGGAGCGGATCCGGGACAGGTTCACGCCCGAGCCCGACCCGCCCTTGAAGATCAGCCCCTCTTCCTTGTACCAGTCGAGGATGCTGTCCATCGAGTCGTCGACGGCGAGGATGAAGCAGGCGCTCACCTGCTGCGGCGACTGGGTGCCGACGTTGAACCACACCGGCGAGTTGAAGCTGAACACCTGGTGCAGCAGCATCCAGGTCAGCTCGTGGGCGAACACCTCGGCGTCGGCGGACGTCGCGAAGTACCCGTGGTCCTCGCCGGCCTTGCGGTACACCGTCACGACGCGGTCGATCAGCTCCTTCAGCGACCGCTCGCGGGCGTCGGTGCCGACGGCGCCGCGGAAGTACTTGGTGGTGACGATGTTCGCCGCGTTCACGGACCAGAAGTCGGGGAACTCGACGCCGCGCTGCTCGAAGTTGATCGAGCCGTCGCGCCAGTTGGTCATGACGATGTCGCGACGCTCCCACGTCACCTCGTCGTAAGGGTGGACCCCCTCGGTCGTCCACACCCGCTCGACGCGCAGGCCCTGTGCCTCTTTGCGCGACGCTGCCTTGGTCTTCGTCTCCCCCGCCATCCGCGGCCCCCTCATTGTCTTCGGTGGTGTTCTGGTTCGTGTCTCGTCGCTTGTACTGGCGCCGCTCAGCCGACCGGTTCTGCGGCGCGCTCCCCCTGTGGCGGCGCCGCCTGGTGCTGCGGGGCGCCCTGTGCGGTGCTCTGGTGCTGTGTCGCGCTGGCCGGGCGGTTCGAGGCCGCGCGCAGCGACGCGATCTCGCGCTCGAAGTCCTGCAGCGAGTCGAACGACCGGTAGACGCTCGCGAAGCGGAGATACGCCACCTCGTCGAGCTCCCGCAGCGGCGCCAGGATGGCGAGGCCGACCTCGTGGCTCGGCAGCTCGGCGGCACCCCTGGCGCGCACGGTCTCCTCGACCTTCTGCGCGAGGACGGCGATCGCGTCCTCGTCGACCGGCCGGCCCTGGCAGGCCTTCCGGACCCCGGCGATGATCTTGGTTCGGCTGAACGGCTCGGTCACCCCGCTGCGCTTGACGACCGCGAGGACGGCCTCCTCGACGGTGGTGAACCGCCGACTGCACTCGGGACAGGACCTCCGGCGGCGGATGATCTGGCCGTCCTCGGCCTCCCGGGAGTCGACCACCCGGGAGTCGGCGTGGCGGCAGTACGGGCAGCGCATGCGATGGCCTTCCATTCTACGTCGGATATGTCCTGACAAAACGCACGCGAATGCCCAACGGTCGGCCTTGGATGCTGGCCTCCGCTGGTTCTTCACCGTAAGTAAGGGTGATTGCCGAATCCACAACCTGTGGACGGCTTACAGCCCTGTAACTACTACATCTAGGGGTAGACGCTATGCCTGACCGCTACGTGGACGCAAGTTGAACGGAGATTTCCGCCCCCTGCGTGTCGCGGCTCTCAGCGGCCGCCGCACATTTGTCCTGATCAGCGCTGCCGAGGCAGGGTAAGCCGCTGTCCGGCGTCGACACTGTAGCCGTCCAAGTTGTTGAGACGGCGGATCTCCTCCATGGTCGCGTCGCGCCCACGGCCCCCCGAATGCCGGGTCGCGATGTCCCACAGCGTGTCGCCCGGCTGCACGATCACCACGGGTGCCGGCCCCGGCTGGTCGGCCGCCTGCCCGGGCGCCGCGACGAGCGTGAACAGCCCGCCGGCGACCACCAGCAGCAGACAGAAGAGCACGACACGGCCGCGCCGGGTGAGCCGGATGGGTGGGTTTCGCGGGTGCTGTCGCATCTCAACCCTCGATTCCGTACAGCCGTTCGATCGAACGGACGTACGATGGTCTACCAGAGCGGGAAGACCCGAGTCCAGCAACACGCCGAAAAATCGGCGCGCCACGTAGTACAGATGTTTGAAACTGTCACACCTCGGCGATACGGTGATCCACACACGATCGAGACGATTGATCGGGATACCCGAAATTTGCGACAGCCGGCGCCGTCACACCCGGTGGCGGTCAGGTGGCGGGCCCCTCAAGGCCCGTCCGCACCCGCGGCCTTCCCACCGCGGGTGCCAACAAGAGGGAGGACGACGTGTCAGCCGACGACCGCACCGACGAATCCGCCGAATCCGCCGAGGTCACCGCGATCGGCAGCGGCAGCAGCCGCCGGGCCGGCACCCGCCGCCGCGGAGGCGAGCCGGAGATGCGCGCGGTCACCGCGGTGGTCAGCGCCTTCCCTGACCTGTTCGCCGCCGACCTGACCGTCCGCCAGCGGCGCATCCTGGAGTTCATCCGCAGCGCCGTCGACCGCAACGGCTATCCCCCGAGCGTCCGCGAGATCGGCGAGGCCGTCGGCCTGGTCTCCCCCTCCAGCGTCGCCTACCAGCTGAAGGAGCTGGAGCGGAAGGGCTATCTGCGCCGCGACCC
Source organism: Dactylosporangium sp. NPDC050588 (assembly GCF_040654975.1). Taxonomy (NCBI): domain Bacteria; kingdom Bacillati; phylum Actinomycetota; class Actinomycetes; order Micromonosporales; family Micromonosporaceae; genus Dactylosporangium; species Dactylosporangium sp. NPDC050588. The sequence continues at coordinate 240,434 of NZ_JBFAJA010000002.1, forward strand.
CAACCGTCCCCGCGCCGTCGACGTCCGCCCCCCGAGCGAGCTCGTCGCCGTCGACGAGGAGGCCGAGCGCGCCGCCCGCCCCGCCCCCGCCTACGTGCCGGTCCTGGGCCGCATCGCCGCCGGTGGCCCCATCCTGGCCGAGCAGGCCGTCGAGGACGTCTTCCCCCTCCCCCGCGAGCTCGTCGGCGAGGGCACCCTCTTCATGCTCCAGGTCAAGGGCTCCTCGATGATCGAGGCCGCCATCTGCGACGGCGACTGGGTCGTCGTCCGCCAGCAGCCCACGGCCAACAACGGCGACATCGTCGCCGCCATGATCGACGGCGAAGCCACCGTGAAGACCTACCGCAACCGCGACGGCCACGTCTGGCTCATGCCGCAGAACCCCGCCTTCGACCCGATCGAGGGCGACCACGCCACCATCCTCGGCCGCGTCGTCACCGTCGTCCGCCGCATCTGACCTTCCCCCTCCTCCCCGCACCACCCCGCCTCAGGGCCCGCCCAGCCACCCGGCCGAGCGGGCCTTCGCGTTGCTCCCCTTCGTCTCCGCTCCCCCACCTGTAGCCGCCCTCTCTCATGATCCCGAAGACTTGTTGTTGCCTGAGCGACCAAACCCTTCCGGATCACGGAAAACCCCGCCCGACCCAGCCAGCACCCACCACACCCCGCCGACCACCGCGGGACATCACCACCCCGGCACACGAGCAGCCCACCCTCATGATCCCGAAGACTTGTTGTTGCCTGAGCGACCACAACTCTTCCGGATCACGGAAAAGAGCGCCTACCGGTCAGCATCCACCGACACCCCGCCCCCAGCGGCACCTCGGCAGGCAAGCGGCCCGCGAAGCCACTTCTCATGATCCCGAAGACTTGTTGTTGCCTGAGCGACCACAACTCTTCCGGATCACGGAAAAGAGCGCCTACCGGTCAGCATCCACCGACACCCCGCCCCCAGCGGCACCTCGGCAGGCAAGCGGCCCGCGAAGCCACTTCTCATGATCCCGAAGACTTATTGCGGCTCGGGCGACCAGAAGTTTCCGGATCATCGTGGGGGCATAAACGACGTTGACCACTACACGCCGCGGCGTGTAGTGGTCAACTTTCTATGTCGGACGGGCTCGGGGTCCCGCCACTGGAGAAGTCTCGAGGGTCAGCCGGTGTGCTCGGCCATCGCCAGGAACTTGCGCTTGCTCTCCAGAGCCTTCTCGGCCTCCTTGATGCGGCGCTGGTCGCCGGCGGCCTGGGCCGAGGCCAGCTGCTGCTCGGCGCGGGCCACCTGCTCCCGCATCTGGGCGAGCAGAGGGCTCGCCTCCGGCGGGGTACGGCGCCAGGCGGCGTCCATCGCGGTCTTCACCTTGTCCTCGACCACCCGGAGGCGCCGGTCCAGACCGGTCTGCGCCTCGCGGGGCACGCGGCCGACCTCGTGCCAGGCCGCCTGGATGTCGCGGAGCTTCGCCTGGGCGCCCTTCGGGTCGGCGTCGACGTCGAGCGCCTCCGCCTGGACCAGGAGGGCCTGCTTGGCGTCCAGGTTGCCCTTGAACTCGGCGTCGCGGGCGCTGAAGACCTCGCTGCGGCGCTTGAAGAACGAGTCCTGGGCGGCGCGGAACCGCTCCCAGAGCTTCTGCTCGGTCTCCTTCGCGGCGCGGGGCGCGGCCTTCCACTCGGTCATGAGCTCCTTGAGGCGGGCGGCCGTCGCGTTCCACTCGGTGGACTCGGCGATCTGCTCGGCCTCGACGACGAGCTCCTCCTTGCGACCCTGGGCCTGCTTGCGGCTGGCGTCGAGGGTCGCGAAGTGGGCGCCGCGGCGGCGGGTGAAGGCGTCGCGGGCTGCCGCGTACCGCTTCCACAGCTCGCTCTCGGCCTTCTTCTCGACGCCGTGGATGGACTTCCACTCGTCGAGGATCTCCTTGAGGCGGTCGCCCGCGGTCTTCCAGCCGGTCGCGTCGGCCGCGATCTGCTCGGCCTCCTCGACCAGGGTGGTCTTTCGGGTGAGCGCCTCGGCGCGGGCGGCGTCGCGGGCCGCGCGGGCGGCGCCGGCCTTCTCCTCGGCGATCGAGGTCAGCTTGTCGAGGCGGGCGGCGAGCCCGTCGATGTCACCGACCACGTGGGCCTCGTCGAGGCCGCTGCGCAGCCGCTTGATGGTGGACAGCGACTGACCGGCGTCGGCGGCGCCGCTGCCGAGGCGGGCCTCGATCAGGTCGACCTCGGTCACCAGGTCGGCGAACCGGCGGGCGAAGTGGGCAAGGCCCTCCTCCGGTGTGCCGGCCTGCCACGATCCGATGGCCCGCTCTCCGGCTGCCGTCTTCACGAAGACGTTGCCGTCAGCGTCGATCCGTCCAAACGTCGTAGGCTCGCTCATCTGCCATCCTCGCTCCCGGCGTCCGTGGGATCGGGTATCCCACTGTCACGCCGCCATCGCACAGCAAAGTTCCCCAGGGCATTCTCACAGGTGCGCCCCGGGGGCGGTCGAGGGCCTGCGGCCGAACCGTGACCATTCCGGTGCCGAACGGGCCGCAGGATGCCACAAAGACCGTCCCGATAACGTTAAGACCGTGCCACTCGTCGCCGCCGCCGTCTGCCCACATCCGCCGATGCTCGTGCCGGAGGTGGCCGCGGGGGCCGCCGGGGAGCTCGACGAGCTGCGGGCCGCCTGCCGCGTGGCGGTGGCGCACCTGTCCGGCGCCGAGTCCCTGGTCGTGGTCGGTGCCGACACGTCGACGGTACGCCGTGAGCCACCGTTCGGGGGGACCCTGGCCCCGTGGGGCATCGACAAACGCGTCGGCGAGGAGACCAGTAGCCCGCTGCCGCTCAGCCTGCTCATCGGCGCCTGGCTGCTCCAGGACGCACATTTCGGAAATATCCAGTTCTACAGCGTCGCCGCCGACGCGACCCCCGGCGAGTGCGCAGCACTGGGGCAGCAGCTGACCAGTACCGACGCCGCGCTCTTGATCCTCGGAGACGGATCCGCGTGCCACGGCGAGAAGTCGCCCGGCTACGACGACCCGCGAGCCGAGGGCTTCGACGCGGCCGTCGCCGACGCCCTCGCCAAGGGTGACACCGCGGCCCTGCTCGACCTGGACCCGGCCCTCGCCACCGAGCTGCTCGCGGTCGGCCGGGCGCCGTGGCAGGTGCTCGCGGGCGCGGTGGGCAGGCCCGAGACGACCGAGCTGCTGCACCGCTCCGCCCCGTACGGCGTCGGCTACCTCGTCGCGAGCTGGCGGTGACCCGGGTCGTCGCGGTCGTCGGCCCGACCGCCGCCGGCAAGTCGGCGCTCAGCCTCCGGCTCGCCCACGAGCTCGGCGGTGAGGTGGTCAACGCGGACTCGATGCAGCTGTACCGCGGCATGGACATCGGCACCGCGAAACTTTCCGTCACCGAGCGTGACGGGGTGCCGCACCACGTGCTGGACATCTGGGACGTGACGGAGCCGGCGAGCGTCGCGGTGTACCAGGGGCTCGCCCGCGCCGCGATCGACGACATCGCCGCCCGCGGACGGGTTCCGCTGCTGGTCGGCGGCTCGGGCCTCTACGTGCGGGCCGTGCTGGAGGACTTCGACTTCCCGGGCACGGACGCGGCGCTGCGGGCGGCGCTCGAGCAGGAGCTCGCCGAGGTGGGCCCGGAGGCGCTGCACGCCCGGCTCAGGAGCACCGACCCGGAGGCCGCGGAGCGCATCCTGCCCGGCAACGGCCGCCGGATCGTCCGCGCGCTGGAGGTCAACGCGCTGACCGGCACCACGTTCACCGCACGCCTGCCGTCACAACCGCGTCCCGTGTACGAGTCGCTGCAGCTCGGCGTGGACGTCGACACGGCGGTGCTCGACGAGCGCATCGAGGCGCGGGTGGACACGATGTGGGCCGCGGGCCTGGTCGACGAGGTACGCGCCCTGGAGAAGGTCGGCCTGCGCGACGGCCGGACCGCCGGCGCCGCGCTCGGCTACAAACAGGTATTGGACCACTTTTCCGGTTTGTCGGATGAGCCGGAGGCGAAGGCCGAGACGGTCCGGGCCACCAGGCGGTTCGTCCGGCGGCAGCGGTCGTGGTTCCGCCGGGATGACCGGATCGTGTGGCTCGATGGTGGTGCTGGTGACATCACTGCGACGGCGCTGGAGGTCGTGCGGCAAGATTGACGCCATGCGCTTCGCCAAGGGACATGGAACGGGCAACGACTTCGTCATCCTGCCCGACCCCGACGGCGTGCTGCCGTTGACGCCCACGTTCGTCGCCGCGCTCTGCGACCGCCGGCGGGGCATCGGCGCCGACGGCGTCCTGCGCGTGGTCCGCAGCGCCGCCCACCCCGACGCCGAGGCGTCCGCGGGGACGGCCGAGTGGTTCATGGACTACTGGAACGCGGACGGCTCCCAGTCCGAGATGTGCGGCAACGGTGTGCGCGTCTACGCCCGCTACCTCGCCGAGGCCGGCCTGGTCGCGCCGGAGGGGTCGTTCAACCTGGTCACCCGCGCGGGGGTGGTGCCGGTCACCATCGGTGAGGAGATCGCCGCCGGGATGCCGATGCCGCGGGTGTACGTGCAGAGCGAGGCCACCAGCGAGGGACGCGTGTTCGAGGGCACGGCGGTGGACGTCGGCAACCCGCACCTGGTGTGCCCGGTCGACGAGCCGACCCTGGAGCGGCTCGACCTGAGCCACGCCCCCGGGATCGATCCGCTGATCTTCCCCGCCGGCGTCAACGTCGAGTTCGCCGCGGCCGGGTCGCCTCCGGCCGGCGCCGACCTGTACCGGCGGATGCGCGTCTACGAGCGCGGCTCCGGCGAGACCCAGTCGTGCGGCTCCGGCGCGTGCGCGGTGGCGGCGGTCGCCCTCGAGCACGCCGGCCTGGAGACCGGCGTGGTCGTCGTGGACGTGGCGGGCGGCCGGTTGACGATCACGCAGACCGGCTCGGAGTTCCTGCTCGCCGGGCCGGCCGTGATCGTCGCGCACGGTGACGTCGACGCCCAGGCGATCCGGCAGCTGGCCCCGACCTTCTGACCCGGCTCCGCAGCCGTTGAGCCGGCCCAGGGGGTTGTTTCGCCCCGGGCCGGCCTGGTGGCCTTACGGCTGCTCGACGGGCGTCGGCTCCGCCTCCGCCGTGCCGTCGACGGTGCTGTCCAGGTGGACGCCCTTCGCGGCGGCCCTGACAGCGGCGGCGACGGCCGGGGCGACCCTCGCGTCGAAGACGCTGGGCACGATGACGCTCGGGTTGAGCTTGTCCTCGCCGACGGTGTCCGCGATCGCCCGCGCCGCCGCGATCGCCATCGCCTCGGTGAACTCGCGCGCCTGCGCGTCGAGCATCCCGCGGAAGACGCCCGGGAAGGCGAGCACGTTGTTGATCTGGTTCGGCTGGTCGGAGCGGCCGGTCGCGACGATCGCCGCGTGCTCGCGGGCCTCCCGCGGGTCGACCTCCGGGTCGGGGTTGGCCAGGGCGAACACGATCGAGCCGGGCGCCATGGTCGCGATGTCGTCGCCGGTGAGCAGGTTCGGGGCGCTGACCCCGATGAACACGTCCGCGCCCCGGACCGCGCCCTTGAGGCCGCCCGAGTAGCCGGACTTGTTGGTGTTGTCGACGAGCCACTGCCACGCACCCGACAGGCCGGACATGCCGCGGTGCAGGGCACCCGGCCGGTCGGTGGCGATCACGTCGCCGACGCCCTGGTGCAGGAGCAGCTTGATGATGGCCGTGCCGGCCGCGCCGGCACCGCTCACGACGACCCTGATGTCACCGATGGACTTGCCGACCACCCGCAGCGCGTTGGTGAGCGCGGCGAGGACGCAGATCGCGGTGCCGTGCTGGTCGTCGTGGAACACGGGGATGTCCAGCATCGCCCGCAGCCGCTCCTCGATCTCGAAGCAGCGGGGCGCGGCGATGTCCTCGAGGTTGATGCCGCCGTAGGCGGGGGCGATCGCCCGCACGATCGCGATGATCTCCTCGGTGTCCTGGGTGTCGAGGGCGACCGGCCACGCGTCGACGCCGCCGAACCGCTTGAACAGCGCCGCCTTGCCCTCCATGACGGGCATCGCGGCGGCCGGGCCGATGTTGCCGAGGCCGAGCACGGCGGAGCCGTCGGTGACGACCGCCACCGTGTTGCGCTTGATGGTGAGGCGGCGGGCGTCGTCCGGGTTCTCGGCGATCGCGAGGCAGACCCTGGCCACCCCGGGCGTGTACGCCCGTGACAGCTCGTCGCGGTTGCGCAGGGCGACCTTCGGGGTGACCTCGATCTTCCCGCCGAGGTGCAGCAGGAACGTGCGGTCGGACACCTTCCGCACGTCGACGCCGTCGAGCTTCTCGAGGCAGGAGACGACCTGCTCGGCGTGCGCGGAGTCGGCGGTGTCGCAGGTCAGGTCGACCACGACGGCGGTGCTGTCGGAGTCGACGACGTCGACCGCGGTGACGACACCCCCCGCCTCGCCGACCGCGGTGGTAAGGCGCCCGATCGCCGAGGCGTCGGCACGGACGGAGACACGGATCGTGATTGAGAACCCGGCGCTGGGCAATCGGTGCGTGGCAGTCGTCACGTACCCCATTCTCACTCGCACGTTCACCCGGCGGCGCGGGGGGACATATCAAGTGCCGTATGGCCGATGAAGTGTCACGATTGGAGGGTTGTACTGATCGACTTTAGGAGAACATGTTGCGAGTGACTGCCGCAGAATCCTGGGATCTCGCCGAGGACGGCGACGGCCTGGAGCTCGAGGAGCGGCATGCGCTTCGCCGTGTCGCAGGTCTGTCGACCGAGCTCGCCGACGTCACCGAGGTCGAATACCGCCAGCTGCGCCTCGAGCGGGTCGTGCTCGTCGGGGTGTGGACCGAAGGCACCGCCACCGATGCGGAGAACTCCCTCGCGGAGCTCGCCGCGCTCGCCGAGACCGCCGGGTCGCAGGTCCTCGACGGGCTGATCCAGCGCCGCAGCCGGCCCGACTCCAGCACCTACATCGGCTCCGGCAAGGTCGACGAGCTGCGGGCCGTGGTGCAGAGCAGCGGCGCCGACACCGTCATCTGCGACGGGGAGCTGTCCCCCTCGCAGCTGCGGACCCTGGAGGCGAAGGTCAACGTCAAGGTCATCGACCGGACCGCGCTGATCCTGGACATCTTCGCCCAGCACGCGAAGAGCAAGGAGGGCAAGGCCCAGGTCGAGCTCGCGCAGCTGCAGTACTTCCTGCCGCGGCTGCGAGGCTGGGGTGAGGCGCTGAGCCGGCAGGCCGGTGGCTCCGCCAGCGGCAACGGCGGCGTGGGCCTCCGCGGCCCCGGTGAGACCAAGATCGAGACCGACCGGCGCCGGATCCGCACGAAGATCAGCCGGCTCAAGCGCGAGATCGCCGCGATGGCGACGATCCGCGACACCAAGCGCGCCACCCGGCGCCGCAACCGGGTGCCCAGCGTCGCGATCGCCGGGTACACCAACGCCGGAAAGTCGAGCCTGCTCAACCGGCTCACCGGCGCCGGCGTACTGGTGGAGGACGCGCTGTTCGCCACCCTGGACACGACGACCAGGCGGTCCCGCACCGACGACGGCAGGCTCTACACCCTGTCGGACACGGTCGGGTTCGTCCGGCACCTGCCGCACCAGCTGATCGAGGCGTTCCGCTCCACGCTCGAGGAGGTCGCCGAGGCCGACCTGGTCCTGCACGTCGTGGACGGCTCGCACGCCGACCCCGAGGAGCAGGTCCGCGCGGTCCGCGAGGTGCTCGCCGAGGTGGGCGCCGACACCGTGCCGGAGCTGCTCGTCGTCAACAAGATCGACGCCGCCGACGAGGAGACCCAGCTGCGGCTGAAGTCACTCTGGCCGGACGCCGTGTTCGCCTCCGCGCGCACCGGCTCGGGCATCGACGCGGTCAAGGCCGCGCTGGAGCAGCGGCTGCCGTGGCCGGCGATCGAGCTGACGGCCGTCGTGCCGTACGAGCGGGGCGACCTGGTCGCCAGGGTCCACACGATCGGTGAGGTGCTGGAGACCGCCCACCTGGCGGAGGGCACGCGGATCCGGGCACGGATCAACGACGCCCTTGCGGCGGAGCTGGCCCCATTTGCCGTGAAGTCGTAGGTTTATCCGATCACTGCGAGTGAGAGCCGGACCGGGCGCACCCACATCTGGTCCGGCTCTGCCAAACTTGTGCGATGCGACAGCGGGTGGGCCTGGCTTTGAGTGCGGCTTGTGGCGTGGTGACGAGTCAGCTCCTGGGGCTCGGAGCCCCCGCCGCGGCCGCTCCGAGCCCGTCCGCCACCACCGGCCAGTCCCCGGTCGCGGGCGCGGGCCAGACCGTCTGCACCCCCGACTCATCGAAGATCAACGAGATCTCCGGTCTCGTCGCGACCGCCACCGGCTACTACGCGATCAACGACAGCGCCCCCGCCGGCGGCAAGGCCAGGATCTTCACCCTCGACGCGAGCTGCAAGGTCGTCGGCACCCCGGTCAACTACGACCCGGTCGCCCGCGACCCCGAGGACCTCGCGATCGACAAGAACGAGACGCTGTGGATCGCCGACATCGGTGACAACACGGAAGCGTCCGGCGGCAGCGCCGCGCCGCGCCCCACGGTCGCGGTCTGGACCTTGGCGAAGGGCGCGAAGGCCCCGGTCATCAACCGCCTCGCGTACCCCGACGGCAAGAAGCGCGACGCCGAGGCCCTGCTGCTCAACGGCGACGGCACGCCGATCATCATCACCAAGGAGCCCGTCGGCGAGATCTGGGTGCCCGAGGGCCCGTTGCAGCCCAACACCACCAAGGGCGTCAAGCTCAAGCAGGTGGGCACGTTCGCGCCCCAGGAGACGAAGACGCCCAACCCGCTCTCCTTCCTCGGCTATAAGGCGATCACCGGCGCCGCCTCCGCCCCCGACGGCACCCGCGTCGTCATCCGCACCTACTCCGACGCCTACGAGTTCGACGTCAAGGACGGCGACGTCGTCAAGGCGATCACCAGCGGCAAGCCCCGCATCACCCCGCTGCCCAACGAGGCCCGCGGTGAGGCGATCACCTACTCGACCGACGGCAAGCAGTACATCACCGCCTCCGACGTCCCCGCCGACGTCAAGGCGCCGATCCTCCGGTACACCCCGCAGAACGTCACGCCCGGCAAGGGCGGCGGCGCGGTCCTGCCGACCCCGAAGCCCGACGACCGGTCGTTCCTGGAAAACCTGACGCTGCAGGACATCACGTACATGGTGGCCGCGGTCGGCATCCTCGGCCTGATCCTTGTGGTCGCCGGCATCATCGGCATCCGCCGCTCCCGCGCCGCCCGCCGCCTCGCGGCCGCGACCTCCGGCCCGATCCGCGGCTCCGCCCCCCGCCCCGGCGACGACGACGCCCCGCCGTCCGACGACAACACCACCGGCACCGTCTACGGCGCCCGCCCCGGCGCATCCGCCGCCCGCGGCGCCGCCGCCCCCGGCGGCACGGTCTACGGCGCGTCCGGCGCCGCCGGCGGCTTCTCCAGCGACCCCGGCCCCTTCGGCGGCAACGACGGCGGCTTCGGCGGCGGCGGCAACGCGGGCAACGGCGGCTTCGGCGGCGGCTCGCACCCGTCCGACCCGCGCGACTTCAACCACCAGCCCGGCTTCGCCCCGCCGTCCTACGACCAGCCCCGCGGCTTCCCGCCCCCGGCCCCGCAGGGCGGCGGCATGTACGGCGCCCCCCAGCCCGGCTACGACCAGCGCGGCGCCTACGGCTCCGGCCACCCAGGCGACCACGACGGCTACGAGCGCGGCTACGCCCCCCACCGCTGAACCCCGCGCCCCCGCCCTGTGCTCTCTCCTGATCCCGAACGGTTCCGGTAACCCCGCAGGGGATCACAGAACACAACCCGTCGACCGCTCAACCGGTTGCCACCAGCCCCGTCTCCCATGATCCCGGATGGTTCCGGTAGCCCTGACCACCAGAACCGCACGGGATCACGGGAGGGCCAGCTTGCCGATTGCGGGCGTGGACGGGTTCTCGTGATCCGGAAGAGTTGTTGTGGCTATGGCGACAAGAAGTCTTCCGGATCATGAGCGAGCGGCGTGGGGTGGATCAGCAGGAGCGAGCCGGGGAGGGGGACGGGGGTGGGGTGCCGATGGTGGGCATGCCGAGGGAGACGCCGGGGGTGCGGGTGACGCGGCCGGCTTCCCAGGCGTCGCCGGCGCGGGTGCGGCGGTGGGACAGCAGGGGGCCGTCGGCGTTGAGGTGGTGCGGGGCGGCGTACGTGACGGTGGTGTGCACGATGTCGCCGGGGCGCAGCGTCACCGACGGGTCGGTGGCGAAGTGCACGAGGCGCCCGTCGCGCGCGCGGCCCGACATGCGGCCGGTGGCGCCGTCCTTGCGGCCCTCACCGACGGCGACCAGGACCTCGACCGGGGTGCCGACGAGCTTCTTGTTCTCGTCCCAGCTGATCTCCTCCAGGGTGGCGATCAGCCGGTCGTACCGCTCCTGCACGACCGCCTTCGGGACCTGCTCGTCCATGGTGGCGGCGGGGGTGCCGGGGCGCTTGGAGTACTGGAAGGTGAAGGCGCTGGAGTAGCGGGCGGCGCGGACCACGTCGAGGGTGCGCTCGAAGTCGGCATCCGTCTCGCCGGGGAAGCCGACGATGATGTCGGTGGTGATGGCGGCGTCGGGCATGGCGTCGCGCACCTTGGAGATGATGCCCAGGTAGCGGTCCGCGCGGTACGAGCGGCGCATCGCCTTCAAAACAGCGTCGGAGCCGGACTGCAGGGGCATGTGCAGCGAGTGGCAGACGTTGGGCGTCTCGGCCATCGCGGCGATGACGTCGTCGGTGAAGTCCTTCGGGTGCGGGCTGGTGAAGCGGACCCGCTCCAGGCCCTCGACGTCGCCGCAGGCCCGCAGCAGCTTGCCGAAGGCGAGCCGGTCGCCGAACTCGACGCCGTAGGAGTTCACGTTCTGCCCGAGGAGCGTGACCTCCAGGACACCTTCGGCGGCGAGGGCGCGGACCTCGGCGAGGATGTCGCCGGGGCGGCGGTCCTTCTCCTTGCCGCGCAGGGCCGGGACGATGCAGAAGGTGCAGGTGTTGTTGCAGCCGACGGAGATGGAGACCCAGCCGGCGTAGGTGGACTCCCGCCGGGTCGGCAGCGTGGAGGGGAAGACCTCCAGCGACTCGAGGATCTCCACCTCGGCGGCGGCGTTGTGGCGGGCGCGCTCCAGCAGCACCGGCAGCGAGCCGATGTTGTGGGTGCCGAAGACGACGTCGACCCAGGGGGCCTTCTTGACGATGTCGCCGCGGTCCTTCTGCGCCAGGCAGCCGCCGACGGCGATCTGCATGCCGGGCTGGGCGAGCTTCGTCGGGCGCAGGTGGCCGAGGTTGCCGTAGAGGCGGTTGTCGGCGTTCTCGCGCACGGCGCACGTGTTGAACACGACGACGTCGGGCTCGGCGTCGGCGGGCACCGGGACGTAGCCGGCGTCCTCGAGAAGGCCGGAGATGCGCTCGGAGTCGTGCGCGTTCATCTGGCAGCCGTAGGTGATGACCTTGAAGCTGCGAGGGGTCTCAGTCATAGCAGCGAGAAGTCTAGCCGCCGACGTGCTCTCCGGCGGTATCCACCAGCCCCGGCAGGAGCACGTCGCCGGCCTCGTGCGGCGGGCGGATCGGCGTGACCGCGACGTAGCCGTCCAGCAGCCACGCGTCGTCGCTGCCGGGCTCCGCGCCGTGGTCGCTCTGTTCGAGGGACATCCGCACGTACCCGTGGCCCTGCTCCATCAGGACCATCTGCACCGTGCCGAACTGGGCCAGGGTCGCCCGGCGGATGCCGCGCAGGTCGCCGGCGTCCAGGTTGGGCACGTTGACGTTGAGCACGAACCCCGGCGCCAGCAGCGGCAGCAGGTCACCGGCGACCTCGGCGGCGGTGTCCCAGCGTTCCTCGGGCTCGCCGGAGGTCGCGCGGAACGGCACGTCCAGGGAGACCGCCATGGCGCGGCAGCCGTTCGCGACGGCGGTGAACGCGGCGCCGACCGTGCCGGAGTGCAGGACCGCGGCGCCGGTGTTGGGGCCGCGGTTGATCCCGGAGAGCACGACGTCCGGCTCCGGCCCGTACGCGCCGCGCGTCGCCATCAGCGCGATGAACGCGGGCGACGCGGAGACGGCGTACGTCGGTACATCGGCGAACAACGCGGCACGTGTCTCGGTGGCGATGCGGCCGTCGGCCTCCACGCCGGTGAGCGAGCTGCCCGAGCCGCTGGCCTCCCGGGCCGGCGCCGCGATCACCACGTCGTGGCCTTGGCGGACGGCCATCGCGGCGAGCGCGTGCAGGCCGGGGCTGTCGATGCCGTCGTCGTTGGTCACCAGGATGCGCATGGTCATCATTGTGACAACCACCGGCCGTTATCCGTCCGTGACCGCTATGCGGCTGTTCGTGGGCATGAGCACCGCTAACGTCGAGCGCACCGACGGAGCCAAGCACTGCGATGGGGCGGATGATGACGAACGAGCCTTTGATCGTGCTCAGCGGCGTCAACAAATGGTTCGGCGAGCTGCACGTCCTCAAGGACGTCAACCTGTCGATCGCCCGGGGCGAGGTCGTGGTCGTGATCGGCCCGTCCGGCTCCGGCAAGTCGACGCTGTGCCGGGCGATCAACCGCCTGGAGCCGATCAACAACGGCGACATCGTCTTCGACGGCACCCGCCTGCCGCAGGAGGGCCGGCCGCTGGCGCGGCTGCGCAGCGAGGTCGGCATGGTGTTCCAGTCGTTCAACCTGTTCGCGCACAAGACCATCCTCGAGAACGTGATGCTCGGCCCGGTCAAGGTCCGCAAGGAGAAGCCGGCGGTCGTGCGGGAGCGCGCGCTCGGCCTGCTCGACCGGGTGGGGATCGCCGCGCAGGCGGAGAAGTACCCGGCGCAGCTGTCCGGCGGTCAGCAGCAGCGCGCCGCGATCGCCCGGGCCCTCGCCATGCAGCCCAAGGCGATGCTCTTCGACGAGCCGACGAGCGCGCTGGACCCGGAGATGGTCGGCGAGGTGCTCGAGGTCATGACGGGCCTCGCGAGCGAGGGCATGACGATGGTCGTCGTCACGCACGAGATGGGCTTCGCGCGGCACGCCGCCAACCGGGTCGTGTTCATGGCCGACGGCCAGCTGGTCGAGGAGGCGGACCCGAAGACGTTCTTCGCCAACCCGCGCACCGACCGCGCCAAAGACTTCCTGTCAAAGATCCTGACGCACTAGAAACCCACGAAAGGGGATAGCGACCATCATGCGCATCACGCGGATCGCAGCGGCAGCCGCCGCCGTCACGCTCGCGCTCGGCCTGGCCGCCTGCGGCAAGGACGGCACGCCCACGCCGTCGGCCGAGGGCGGTAGCTCCGGCGCTGCGGCGCCGGCCAGCGACACCTGCACCTCGTCCGGCACCACGTTCACCCCGGCCACCGGCGTGGCGATCACGGGCAGCCCGACGTTCGACCGCATCAAGGCGGCCGGCAAGGTCGTCATCGGTGTCAAGTTCGACCAGCCCAACCTGGGCTACAAGGACGCCGCCGGCAAGCGCTGCGGCTTCGACATCGAGATCGCCCAGCTGATCGCGTCGAAGCTCGGCATCGACCCGGCGAAGATCGAGTACAAGGAGATCGCCTCCGCCAACCGCGAGACGGCGATCAAGGGCGGCGAGGTCGACTACTACGTCGGCACCTACTCGATCACCGACAAGCGCAAGGCGGACGTGTCGTTCGCCGGCCCGTACTTCGTCGCCGCGCAGGACCTGCTGGTCCGCAAGGACGACTCCTCGATCACGGGCTCCGACAGCATCAAGGGCAAGACGGTCTGCTCCGCGACCGGCTCCACGCCGATCCAGCGGGTCCGTGACCAGAAGCTGACGGACAAGATCGTGGAGTTCAAGACCTACTCCGAGTGCGTGTCGCAGCTGCTGGACAAGAAGGTCGACGCGGTCACCACCGACGACGCGATCCTGAAGGGCTTCGCGGCGCAGGCTCCGTCGCAGCTGAAGGTCGTCGGCAAGCCGTTCCTCGACCCGGCCACCGGCAAGGCCTACCCGGAGAAGTACGGCATCGGCCTCGGGCACGACGACAAGGCCCTGCGCGACTTCGTGAACGCCTCGCTGGAGGCCGCGTTCAGCGACGGCACCTGGCAGAAGATCTACGACGGCACGCTCGGCAAGTCGGGCTCGGCGGGCAGCCCGCCCACCCTCGAGAAGTACTGATCCAGCCACAGACGGGGCGCCGCCAATCCGAACGGCGGCGCCCCGTCCCATGAACTCAAAGCGCGTCCCATGAACCAAGCGCGTCCCGCGAACAAAGCGCGTGCCGTGGACGAGCAACAAAGGGCGGAAGTGGAGGTCACCCCGGCGTGAGCGACTTTTTTCATGTCCTGACGGACAACTGGGACGTCATCGGCTCCCACTTCTGGGAGACGGTGAAGCTCTTTCTGATCTCCGCCGTCGGATCGATCGTCCTCGGCACGCTGCTGGTGGCGATGCGGGTCTCCCCCATCCCGGCGCTGCGCGCGTTCGGCAGCTCCTACGTGCTGCTGCTGCGCAACACGCCACTCACCCTGATCTTCGCGCTGCAGGTCTTCGCGCTGCCGAAGCTCGGCGTCAACTTCGAGTTCTTCACCGGCGCGTGCGTCGCGCTGACCGCGTACACGAGCGCGTTCGTGTGTGAGGCGCTGCGCTCCGGTATCAACACGGTGCCCGTCGGGCAGGCCGAGGCGGCCCGCGCGCTGGGCATGACGTTCCTGCAGGTGCTCACCAACGTGGTGCTGCCGCAGGCGTTCCGCACCGTCGTGCCGCCGCTGGTCAGCGTGCTCAACGCCATGCTGAAGAACACCACCGTCGCGGCCGGCTTCTCCGTCGCCGAGGCCGGCGCGATCACGTTCTACCTCTCGGAGCGCGGCGAGAACCAGATCTACGGCCTGCTGTGGATCACGATCGGGTTCCTGATCCTCGTGGTGCCGCTGGTGACCCTGCAACGGATGCTCGAACGACGCTGGAAGGTCGCCCGATGAGCAACGTCCTCTACGACCTGCCCGGCCCCAAGGCCCGCGTGCGGTACCGCATCATCGGCATCGTCAGCGCACTCGGCATCGTCGCGCTGCTCGCGTACGTCGTCTGGCGCTTCTACGACACCGGCCAGTTCGAGGCGCTCCGCTGGGAGCAGTTCCAGTACACGAAGATCCAGCAGGACCTCCTCGACGGCTACCTCACCACGCTGCGCGCCGCCGGCGCCGCGGCCGTGCTCGCGCTGCTCCTCGGCGCGCTGCTGGCGACCGCGCGCCTGAGCGACCACGCGGTCTTCCGCGCGCCGGCGTCGGGCTTCGTCGAGCTGTTCCGCGCCATCCCGCTGCTGATCCTGATCTTCTTCGCGTACTACGGCCCGATCCAGCTCGGCTACAAGGTCGGCCCGTTCTGGCCGCTCGTGATCGGCCTCACGCTGTACAACGGCGCGGTCCTGTCCGAGATCTTCCGGGCCGGCATCCTCGCCGTGCACCGCGGGCAGTCCGAGGCCGCGTACGCGCTGGGCATGCGCAAGTCGCAGGTCATGACGTCGATCCTGCTGCCGCAGGCGGTCCGGGCCATGCTCCCGGCGATCGTCAGCCAGCTGGTCGTGCTGCTGAAGGACACCGCGCTCGGGTTCATCATCCAGCTGCCGGAGCTGCTGTACTACGGCAAGCAGTTCGGCGGCCGGCTGCTCTTCGGCTTCCCGTACGTCCCCGGGTACCTCGTCGTCGCCGCCGTCTACATCGGCACCTGCGGCCTGCTGTCGTGGTTCGCCTTCTGGCTGCAGAAGCGGCTCATGGGCGGCCCCAAGCAGGTGAAGACGGCCGCGCGCCCCGTCAAGCTGGCCGACGTCAACCAGGCCGTATGAGCTTGGCCGTTGGTTGATTGGCAACGTTGCGCGTAGTACGTACGCTGCGCGGGTGGCGGACACCGGCTTTCGTTTGGGCATCGACTTCGGCACCTCGAACACCGTCGCCGTCCTCCGCTGGCCGGACGGGCGCACGAAGCCGCTGCTGTTCGACGGCTCGCCGCTGCTGCCCTCCGCCGTGTACGTCAACGCCGACGGCACCGTCCTCACGGGGCGTGACGCGGTGCACTCGGCGCGCCTGCAGCCGCACCGCTTCGAGCCGTACCCGAAGCGCCGCGTCGAGGAAGGCACCGTCTGGCTCGGCGAGCAGGACGTCCCGGTCCTCGACCTCGTCACGACCGTCCTGCGCCGGGTCGCCGCCGAGACGTACCGGGTCGCCGGCGCGTACCCCAACGAGGTCAACCTGACCCACCCGGCGACCTGGCCGCCGCAGCGCCGCCAGACGCTGTCGCAGGCGGCCGTCGCCGCGGGCTTCCCGAGCCCCTTCCTCTCGTCGGAGCCGGTCGCCGCCGCGTCCTATTTCGTCGGTACCGTCGGCACCCACGTCCCTGTCGGCGGCATCGCCGTCGTGTACGACTTCGGCGCCGGCACCTTCGACGCGAGCGTGGTCCGCCGCAACGCCGGCGGTGGCTTCGACGTCCTCGCCAGCGAGGGCCTTCCCGACGCGGGCGGTCTGGACGTGGACGCCGCGGTCGTGGCGTACCTGGGCCGCGCGTTCACCGGCCGCGAGGGCGACCAGTGGCGCCGCCTCACCAACCCCGAGAGCGAGTCCGACCGGCGCGCCGCCTGGCAGCTGTGGGAGGACGCCAGGCTCGCCAAGGAGATGCTCAGCCGCGCCGCGACCACGTATGTCCATGTGCCGCTGTACGACGAGAGCGTGCCGATCGGGCGCGAGCAGCTCGAGCAGCTCGCACGGCCGATCCTCGACCGGACCGTGACGGCGACGCAGCTCGCGGTGTCGTCGGCGGGCGTCGCCGGGCAGCCCCTGGCGGCGGTGTTCCTGGTCGGCGGCTCGTCGCGCATCCCGCTCGCCGCGACGCTGCTGCACCGGGCGTTCGGGCTGGCACCGACGGCGATCGAGCAGCCCGAGCTGGTGGTGGCGGAGGGCGCGCTGCACCTCGCGCCGCCGACGGGGCGGGCGCACGTCGGGGGCGCGCCGACGCCGGTCGCGTCGGGGCCGTTCGGCCCGGTGCCTGTCCCGTCCTCTGGCGGGCCGTCGTCCGGTGCGCCGTCGTCCGGTGGGCCCTCGTCCGGTGGGCCGTCCTCTGGCGGGCCGACTTCTGGTGGGCCGTCGCATGAGGTCAGCGGGGACGTCTCGGCGCAGCCCGTGTCGGCGACGCCGGTGTCCCCGGGGTTCAGCATGCCGTCGATGAACCCGGGGTTGCCGCCGCTGCTGCAGACCGGATCGATGCCGGTGGTGCCGAGCCGTCAGCAGCCGCCGCAGGTGTACCAGCAGCCGCCGGCTCAGCCGCAGCAGCCGCCCGTTCCTCCGCAGCAGCCGCCGGTGCCGCAGCAGCCGGTCCAGCAGCCGCCGGTGCCGCAGCAGCCGGTCCAGCGGCCGCCCGTCGGTCAGCCCGTGCCGCAGCAGCCCGCGCAGTACCAGCCGCCGATGCAGCCTGTTCCGCCGGTTGTCCCGCAGCAGCCCGTGCCGCCGGTCGTTCCGCAGCAGGCGCCCGCGCAGTTCCAGCAGCCGGTCCAGCCGCAGGTGCAGCAGCGGCCGGTCGTCCCGCCGGCGCAGTTCCAGCAGGCGCCGCCGGTACAGCGGCCGCAGGTGAGCGCGCCGCCCGCGGCCGGGCCTCCGGTCAACGCCGTGCAGGGCTGGGCGCCCACGTCGGGTCCGCCGGCGTCCGGGCCGCCCGCCTACCCGTCGTCCGCGCCGCCCTCCGCGAACGGCCGGGGCGGCAAGACGCTCGTCGCCGCCGTCGGTGGCGGGGTGCTCGCCCTGCTGCTGGTCGTCGCGGGCATCGTCTGGGCCGTCAACCGCAACGGTGACGACGTCGAGCCGGGCGGTGGCGGCAGCAGCCCGACCAACCAGGCGGGGCCGGCGGTCTCGCCGGCCTGCGGGCACAAGGTCGGGTTCCTCGGCATCCTGGCCGGGACCGGCTCCAAGGACAGCAACGGCATGCGCAACGCGACCAAGCTGGCCGTCGACGACTACAACGCCAAGCACGCCGGCTGCAACGTCGGGTTCGTCGAGTTCGACACGAAGGGCACCGAGGAGGGCAGCAAGGCCGCCGCGGAGACCCTGGTCGCCGACAGCGAGGTGATCGGCGTCGTCGGTCCCTCGTACCGCGCGGAGGTCCTCGGCGCCGCCCCGGTCCTGGAGAAGGCCGGCATCCCGTTCTTCACGACGTTCGCACCCGACGTCGACCTCGCCGCGAAGGGCTGGTCCACGTTCCACCGGCTCATCGCCAACGACAAGGACCAGGCGGCGGCCGGCGCCCGGTACATCAAGAACACGCTGCGCGCCTCGAAGGTCGTCCTGGTCTACGACGACTCCGACTTCGGCGGCGTCGCCCGGCAGGCGGTCAGCGCCACGCTCGGCAGCAGCGTCACCACGAGCGTCTCGATCCGCCGCACCGCCACCGACTTCTCCGCCGCCGTCACCCAGGTCACGAACGCCGCCCCCGAGGCCGTGTACTACGCGGGCGAGGCCGACGACGGCACCGCGTTCCTGAAGGCCCTGCGCGCCGCGAAGCCCGCGATCGCGGTCGTTGTCAGCGACCGGCTCTTCACCCAGCTGTTCGTCGACACGCTCGGCAAGGCCGCCGACGGCATCGTCGTCACCTGCCCCTGCATCCCGAGCGACCACGCCGGCAACGACTACGCGTCGCGCTACCAGGCCGCGTACAAGACCAGCGCCGGCTACTACGGCCCCGAGGCCTACGACGGCGCGAGCATCATCCTGGCCGGCTTCACGGCCGGCAAGGCCACCCGCGAGGACATGCTCGCCTTCGTCAACAAGTACGACGCGAAGGGCATCGCCCGGCCGTACAAGTTCGCCTCGAACGGCGACCTCTCGGTCCCCGACCCCCAGATCTGGTCCTACAAGATCGGCGGCGGCTACGCGTCGTCGGAGAGCACGATCGCCCCGTAACGCACGCTGCGGGCGTCCGCCCACGTCCGGCCGCCTGTGTCGGGGGGTACATGGGCGCTTTCGGCAGGCCGTTCCTTCGGCGGGCCGGAGGCCCTCGGTGCTTCCTAGCGGGCGATCTCGGTGACGCGCGATTCGCGGACGACGGTGACGCGGATCTGGCCGGGGTAGGTCAGCTCCTCCTCGATCTGCTTCGCGACGTCGCGGGCGAGGACGGCGGCGCCGATGTCGTCGACGTCGTCGGGGCGGACCATGACCCGGATCTCGCGGCCGGCCTGCATCGCGAAGACCTTCTCGACGCCCGACTTGCCGGCGGCGATCTCCTCGATGCGTTCGAGGCGCTTGACGTACGCCTCCAGGCTCTCCCGGCGGGCGCCGGGACGGCCACCGGAGCAGGCGTCGGAGGCCTGGGTGAGGACGGCCTCGATCGTCTGCGGGAGGACCTCGTTGTGGTGGGCCTCGATGGCGTGCACGACGTCCTCGGACTCGCCGTACTTGCGGGCGACGTCGGCGCCGATCAGCGCGTGGCTGCCCTCGACCTCGTGCGTGAGCGCCTTGCCGATGTCGTGCAGGAACGCGCTGCGCTTGATGAGCTTCGGGTCGAGGCGCAGCTCGCTGGCCATGATGCCGGCGATGTGGGCGGTCTCGACGAGGTGCTTGAGGACGTTCTGGCCGTAGGAGGTGCGGTAGCGCAGCCGCCCCAGCAGCGTCATCAGCTCCGGATGCAGATCGGTGATCCCCACCTCGACCAGGGCGTCCTCGGCGGCGCGCAGGCAGAGGCGCTCGACCTCGTGCTTCGCCTGCTCGAACACCTCCTCGATCCGGTGCGGGTGGATCCGGCCGTCGAGGACGAGCTTCTCCAGCGTGAGCCGGCCGATCTCGCGCCGGACCGGATCGAAGCACGACAGCAGGACCGCCTCGGGCGTGTCGTCGATGATCAGGTTGACCCCGGTCGTCGACTCGAACGCGCGGATGTTGCGCCCCTCGCGGCCGATGATCCGGCCCTTCATCTCGTCGCTGGGCAGGTGCAGGACGCTGACGACGCTCTCGGCGGTCTGCTCGCTGGCGACCCGCTGGATGGCGTCGACGACGATGTGCCGGGCCCGCTGGTCGGCGGTGTTGCGGGCGTCGTTCTCGATGTCGCGGACGAGGAGGGCGGCCTCCCGCTTCGCCTGCGCCTCGATCGTCTCGATGACCTCGACCCGGGCGGCCTCGGTCGTCAGGCCGGCGATCCGTTCGAGCTCCTCGCGGTGCCGCTCCTCGCCGGCGGCGATCTCGACCTCGCGGCGGGTGAAGGCCGCCTCGCGTTCGAGCAGGTCGGCCTCGGTGCTGGTGATGCGCCGGTCGCGCTCGGCGAGCCGCTCGGCCTCCTCGGCGAGCAGTCGCTCCCGTTCGTCGAGCCGGCGCTGGCGCCGCTCCGCGTCCTGCGACTGCTCCTTCGCGACCGTGGTCAGCTGGCTGACCTCCCGCTCCCCCGCCCGGCGCGCGGCCGCCCTGGCCTGCTCCGCGTCGACCTCGGCCTGCCGGTGCGCCCGCTCCAGCAGCGAGTCGGCCTCGGCCCGCGCCGCGTCGAGGATGCGTCGCGCCTCCGACCTGGCGGAGCTGGCCTCCGCTTTCGCGGCGGCGGCTTCGGTACGCGCAGCGGCCGCCACGGCCCTCGCCTCGTCCACGGCGGCGGTGGCGTCCTCGGCGGCGGTGCGCAGGGATGCGAGCGAGTGCTCCTGCCGGTCCTTCTCGGCGAGGAACGCGGGATCTTCGGCGACAGGCTGAGCGGGCGCGGCGGCCGTGGCGTGCAGCCGGCGCATGATCTTCAGCGAGACCAGCAGCGCGGCGAGGACGCCGAGGCCGATGACGACGACCACGACGAGGAGCACGACCTGCAGGCCGGTCACGCGGTCACCTCGGCGGCACTGGTCGCGTGCTGACGACCTGCGAGTCGTTCGCGGAGGATGGCAGGGGCGCACTCCGTCACGACGTCACCTCGCTCCGCTCGGCGCTGCGCAGGGTGGCGCAACGCGGGATGTTGTGGAGGAGACGCCCGACCACAGCCTGCCATCAAGATGTATCAATATCGGGACACAGGGTGCCCCGAAGACCGGTCGACACCACACCTCCCGCAAGGCGTGGCGCTTATATGTCGTGCATAAACGTTGCTGATCTGTGACGCGATCTATGTTGTGCGGTAAACCCGCGGTGGTTGGGCGGTCTCCATCTGGTAACGCCGAGGCTAGGTCGTGAAGGGCGCTTCGGTCAAGGACTCATGATCGGGCACCATACGGGACTTAAGTCCGTCAAGACCCCCGCCAGGCGAAACACCCTACCAGTGACATTTGACCAGACCTTTCCGGCATGTCGGTCGCACTCACCTCAAAATTGTCGACCGCCAGTAGTCGTCCGTTCGCAAGCTGCTCAACCTCGGCATCAGCCCTGCTGCAATCATTCCACCACAGACCGTGCGCCTACCAACCACACCATCGAAGCTCGTCGCACTCCACCCTCCCCGCCACGCCGCTGACGCCAGGTGGCGTTCTGCTAGCTGCCCTCACCTCGCCGGCGCCTGAGCCACGCCCATACCCTCCGGCACCCGTTTCTACGCGGTGACGCTTCTCTCGGGGGTGGCGACCGGGCCGGGCCGCGTGATCAACGGACGGATCTGGCCGTGATCGCGGCCAGCCCCGTCCTTCGATCAAGCCGCCCGCGTGGGGCGCTCCCGGACCAGCCGACCACGTGGGTGGCGCTCCCGGACCAGCCAACCGCGTGGGTAGCGCTCCCGGACCAGCCAACCGCGCGGGTAGCGCTCCCGGACCAGCCGACCGCGTGGGTAGCGCTCCCGGACCAGCCAACCGCGCGGGTGGCGCTCCCGGACCAGCCAACCGCGCGGGTAGCGCTCCCGGACCAGCCAACCGCGCGGGTAGCGCTCCCGGACCAGCCAACCGCG